>DASTGQ010000056.1:0-2054 GCA_035718985.1 Gemmatimonadaceae bacterium | reverse complement strand
CACCTGTTCGTGCTCGCCGGCAGTGCGGCCCACGCATGGGCGGTGTTCGCCTACACGCTGCCGCACGCCGGCGGCTGAGCGCGAGCACGGCAAGTTCGGTCCCGCTGAGTATCAGCCCGTGGTCGGCAGCAGCTCGGGGTGTTCCTCGCGCCAGGCGCGAATGGCGCGCGCGTGGATGGGATAGTGGCCGAGCGCATCCAGCTTGAGCCGCCGCCGGAAGCGCGTCTCGGTGCGGATGAGATCATCGGGAGCCTCACCGATGTAGTCGACGAGGCGCGCGTGCACGGCATCGTGCTGACGAAGCACCTCATGGAGCGATAGCGCGCGTCGCTTCTCCGTCATCATGGCGTTGAAGGCGTCGATGCCGCCGTACTTCACCGAGTAGCGGGGCGGCCGCCCGCCGTCGCGGATGAGCGGCAGGTGCGCGAGCGCTTCCTCCTCCCACCACGTCACGTGTGCAATGATGTCGCGCACCGACCACGCGCCGGTGACGTTGGGGATGAGCAGCTGCGCCTCGGAGAGTCCGGCGTACGACGCCTCGAAGTCCCGCCATGCATCGTCGATCCGCGTGAGCAGCTGGTCCTTCGTCATGCAGCCCCCTCGTCTGTGACAGGATGTGCGGCATCGGGCACACGCCCGGGCCTCAGGTCCCCAGGCTCACCTTGAATACCGGCCGGTCGGTGGTCGCCACGCCGACCCCGATGGAGAAGGAGCCGAACGGAGTGTCGCTGGCAACGCCGAGCTCCACGCCCTGCACCCAGCCGTGCCCCATCTGCGCGATCCCCTCGAAGGGACGCGAATGCTCGAGCGAGGTATAGCCGGCTCCCCCCGCGGCGCGCAGGTAGAAGGGACCGCCGACGCCGTGCAGCACGGCGAGCGATGCCGATGCCAGGCGGTCGCCGCGCCGCTCGCCGGTGCGAAGCCCGGGAAACCCCTGGGTGCCGCCGAGCACGAACTGCGCGTCGAGCGGCAGGTCGCGTCCCCAACCCACCGACGCGCGCGGGCGCAGCACGAATTCCCCGCGCTCGAAGCGCAGGTCCGCCGTGGCGTCGGCGCGGCGATACCGGTCCAGCCACAGCGCTTCCGTGGCGATGGTTGGCACCGCGCTCACGTCCGGCCCCACCGCCGCGGGCGCGAACCAGCGCGCCGCGCGCAGCATGCCGCCGATCGCGTGGGACTCGTCCACCGTCGGTGCGCTCCCGCTGCGCACGGTCCACAGGTGCATCACCGGACCGAGCACGATGCGCTGGCCAGCGGTGGGCGTGATGCCCATCCCGCCGAAGAGCACGAGGTCGCGCGTGGAGGGACGATCGCGTTCGTGGCCACGGTCGTCGTAGAGGCGCACGATCTCGCGCGAGCCCGTGACGGCGAACTCGCTCTGCAGCAGGTTGCGGGTGAGCTTGGACCAGGGCGGCCTGTCCGAGCGCGGATCGGGGAGCGGCACGTGATGGATCGGGCCGCTCGCCGAATCCCGGGACATATCCTGCAGCGAGCGTCGCCGCAGTCCGGTGGCGGAGAGCATGAACTGCTGGCGCCACTGGCCGGCCCAGGCCGTGCCGCGAAAGAGGATGCGTCCGGCCGGCGACGAGAGGCTGGTGGCGGAGAGCCAGCCGCGAGCGCCCTGCTGCGCATCGTACGCGAGTCCCACCGAGGCGACGCGCGCCGGCGTGGGCACGGCAGTGGGCGCAAAGGCGAGCGAGTCGCCAGCGAGGCGTGGACGCAGCCACACCGACTCGTAGGCGCGTTCGTCGGCGAGTCGGGCCAGCCGGTCACCGATGCGCGGGGCGTCGGCGGTGCGCGCCGCGCTGGAGAGGGGGAGCGTCGCCACCGGTGACGGCGCGCAGCCGCGCAGCGCACGCACTGCGGCTACATATCCGGAGTCGATGAGCGGCCCCACCAGCCCGTCGGTGAATTCTATGGGATTGTACGAGTGCACGCCGGGCCGGATGCGCACGTCGCGCGCGCCGAGCGAGTCTTCCGCCTGGCGGAACAGCTCGTCGATGAGGTAGGTGACCATCGACGCAGTGGAGATGTCGTCCGTGGAATCGGCGAGG
>DASTGQ010000055.1:0-14752 GCA_035718985.1 Gemmatimonadaceae bacterium | reverse complement strand
AGGAGCGGCAGCGCGCCTTCTCCGCGTCGTTCGCCATGGTGCTGTTCGTCGGCGGGGCCATCGCCGCGACGCTGTTCGCCGCCGCGCCGTGGCTGGCGCCACGCGTGCACCTCGGCGTGGTGCCGTTCCGCTTCATGCTCGCCATCGTCTTCGGCGACGCGCTGATGGCGGTGCCGTTCGCGCACCTGCGGATGACCAACCGGGCCCTCCGCTACGCGTCCATCCAGCTCGCGTACATCATCACCAGCGTCGCGCTGAACATCATCCTCATCGGGCACCTGCACTGGGGCGTGACGGGCGTGTTCATGGCCAACGTGCTCGGCAACGTGCTCGAGCTGTTCCTCTTCGTGCCCGACATCGCGCGCTTCTTCCGTCCGCGCCTCCTGCGCGGCGTGCACTGGCGTCCGCTGTGGTCGTACGCGCTTCCCATCATGCCGGCGATGCTTGCCGTGATGCTCGTCGAGAACGGGGACCGGATCGTCCTCAACTACCTCCCCGAGCCTGTCGCGCGGGCGATGTACGGCATGACCTCCAAGGACGTGGTGGGCATCTACAGCTTCAACTACAAGCTCGGCGTCGCCATGCTCCTCGTCGTGCAGATGTTCAGGATGGCGTGGACGCCGTTCTCGCTCCAGCAGGCGCGGCAGAAGGGAGCGCCGCAACTCTTCTCGCGCGTGCTCACCGCCCTCATGCTCGCCTGCGCCGTGGTGTTCCTCGGCGTGTCCGTACTGCTCCCGTCGCTCGTGCAGGTGCCGGCGGTGGCGCACTACGTGAAGCCGGCGTACTGGTCCGGGCTGCCCATCGTGCCGGTGATCCTCCTCGCCTACGTGTTCAGCGGGATGTACGCCGTGGTCACGGCGGGCCTCTACATCGAACGGCGCACGCGCGTGCTCCCGTGGATCGCCGGCGCGGGCGCTGCGCTGAACATCACCATGTGCATCGTTGCCATGTCGCGGTGGGGAATGGTGGGTGTGGCCTGGGCCACGCCGGCATCGTACGCGCTCATGGCGGCGCTCGGCGCGTGGCAGTCCGGGCGCGTCTACCCGGTGCCGTTCGAGTGGCGACGCCTGGCGCATCTCGGGGTCATCGTCGGCCTCCTCTTCGCCGCCGACCGCTGGATCACCGCCCATGGCGTGCCCGTGCTTTCGGCCACCGGGTTGCTCGCGAAAGTGGCGGTCCTCCTCGCGCTCCCCGCGCTGCTGTTCGCGACGCAATTCTTCCGGCACGGGGAGCTGAAGGTGCTGCGCGGACTGCTGTCAGGGGGCGCGGCTGCTACTCCTTAGCGCGCGGAAATACGTACTCACCGCCGGGGTCGCGCTGACGCATCGCCGTGACCTGGCCGTCCTTGACGTCGAATGACACCACCACGTCGGGGAACTTGGCCAGCCGGAACTGGTGCGGACGCCACGGCTGCAGCTCCGTATCCGGGCTTCCCGGCAGCACGAGGCCCGTGCCGGGACGATAGACCACCTTTACCGTCGCCCCTGACGGCGCCCTGTACGATCCCGCGTATTGCCGCAGCGTGCTTTCGGCGGCGAGCGCCGCTGGCACGCGGCGCTTGAACGCCACCGCCGACTCGTCGAGCGACATCTCCGCCGCGTCCACCTCGCCCATCGGGTTCGTGAGGAAGTTCACCGACCACTTGCCGTATCGCTCGTCGTCGGGGGTGTCGAAGCGGTCGTAGTGGAAGTGCGAGAGCGGAAGCTTGATCCCGTGCAGGTCGAACACGAGCCCGGTGTCGCCCTTCGAGATGGTGAGCACGCCGTACGCCGGATGCTCGTACTCGCCGAGGTAGTCCTCGATGGGGTGCGAAGGGTGCGTGCCGGCGATGCGGCCCGCGCTCGCCGCCGCGCGCGCCTGGGTGCCGGCGGCCTTGTTCTTCAGCCGGATGGCATTCTGGCGGTCCGTCCACGGCGTGCGGCTCATGCCGAGCAGGCGCTCGTAGATCTCGTACGTCAGCGCATTGTAGAGCGGCTGCGCGTGGTCGCCCACCACGAGCACGATGACGCCGATCGAATCGTTCGGCATCGTGGAGACCTGGGAGTGGAAGCCGGGCAGGTCGCCGCCGTGATACGCGAGCAGGTGGCCCCGGTACGAGGCCGTCCAGCGTCCCATCCCGTACGCGGAGTTGAGCAGCTCCTTCCAGCCGAATGCATCGAGCCCGCTGTTCGGCATGGCGATCGACGGCTGCAGGCTCTCGTGGATCGCCGACTGCGGGATGACCTGCGCGCCGTGATACCGCCCGTCGTTCATCAGGGCGATCAACCAGTGCGACAGGTCCTCCACGCTGGAGTTGATCGCCCCCGCCGGCGCGATGGCCCGTTCCGCCGTGTAGTAGGGCTGCTGGTAGAGCACCGTGCTGTCGCGCCGCTCGCTGTACGGCACGGCGTGCTCCGCGCTCTTCAGGTTGTCCTCGATCGTGAGCGTGGTGTGCGTCATCTGCAGCGGATCGAGCAGCCGCTGCTGGACGAACTGCTCCCACGTCTTCCCGCTCACCTCCTCGATGGCGTAGCCCACCGCGGTGTACATCAGGTTGTTGTACAGGAACGTCGTGCGGATCGGGGCGGATGGCTCGAGGTAGCGGAGCCGGTCCCACAGCTCCTTTCGCGTGAACGGCGATTCGTACCACATCAGGTCGTGGCGCGTCACGCCGGTGCGGTGGGAGAGCATGTCGCGCAGCGTGATCTCGCGATCGAGCTCGTCGTTGTAGAAGCGGATGTCGGGCACGGAGCGACGGATCGGCTCGTCCCACGACAGCTTGCCATCGGCGACGAGCATCCCCGCGGCCATCACCGTGAACAGCTTGCTGTTCGACGCGATCGGCTGGGTGGTGGTCGGCGTATACGGCACTTTCTGGCCGTAGTCGCGATAGCCGTAGCCCTTCGCCCACACGAGCGAGTCGCGCACCACGATGCCGATGCCGAGTCCGGGCGCATCCCAGTCCTTGAGCACCTTCGTCATGTACGCGTCGAAGCCGCTCATCGCGGCATCCACGTTCTTCGGGACCTGCGCGCCTGACGCCGTGGCGACGGCGAGCATCGCGAGCGCAAGGACGCAGCGGGAGAGGCGTCGCATCGGGGACTCCGGAGGAAGGGGAGGGATGGCAGCGTCAATTCTCGCCCGCTCGGGAGCGCGGCGCCAGAGCGCCCCCATGCCTTCCCGACTCCGGGGTGCCGGCCATACGTTCGCTGTATCCCCTCTGTGGAGAGTTTCGATGTCCGGTTCCTTCCGACGCGTCGCCCGGTCGACGACGTTCGTGCTCCTCTTCTCGTCTGGCATAGTCACGCCGGCCGCTGCGCAGCGGGTCACCACGGGCGTCGACTCGCTTCCCGCTGCCCTGTCGGCGAAGGTGCGCGCGGCCGTGCTCGACGTCATGAAGCGCTCGCACGTGCCGAGCGCGCAGGTCGGAATCGTGCGCGACGGGCGCACTGCGTACACCGCCGCCTTCGGCGAGGCGCGGCTCTCGCCGCCGATGGCCGCGACGCCCGACATGCATTACGCCGTGGGGTCCATCAGCAAGCAGTTCACGACTGCAGCGGTGCTGCTCCTGCAGCAGGAGGGCAAGCTCTCGATCGACGATCCCGTGTCGCGCTGGTATCCCGAGCTGACGCGCGCGAAGGAGGTCACGGTGCGCAACCTCCTCTCGCACACCTCCGGCTACCGGGACTATGCGCCGCAGGATTACACCATCCCGGAGTGGACCAGGCCGGCGTCGGCCGAACGGCTCGTGCACGTTTGGGCCACCAAGCCGCTCGACTTCGATCCGGGGACGCAGTACCAGTACAGCAACACCAACTTCGTGCTCCTCGGCCTCATCGTGCAGAAGGCGAGCGGCCAGCCGTTCTGGACGTTCCTGAAGTCGCGCGTCCTCGATCCGGTCGGACTCGCGCACGTCATCGACCTCGACACCCAGCGCAACCAACTGGAGCCGGTGGGCTATTTCCGGAACGCCCTCGGGCCCCTTCGTCCCGCCATCCCCGAAGCGCCCGGCTGGTACTTCGCCGACGGCGAGCTGGCGATGCCGGTGGGTGACCTGCTGCGCTGGGACATCTCGATGATGAACGAGTCGCTCCTCTCGCACGCGTCATACGCCGCGATGGAATCGCCCACCCGGCTGCGAAACGGCCTGTACAGCAACTACGGCCTCGGCCTCTCCGCCGGCGCGGTGAACGGACATCGCATGATTGCCCACAACGGCGAGGTGGGCGGGTTCGTCGCGTGGAACGCCTTCATGCCCGACGACCACGTCGCCATCGCCGTGCTCACCAACCAGGAGGCGAGCCCCGCGGCGGGGGCCATCGGGCGCGTGCTGTCGCTGCTGCTGATACCGCCGACGGGCACTCCTGTCAGCGCCGACGTCACGGCGCACGCCGAGCAGCTTGCGCGAACCACGCTCGCGGCGCTGCAGAAGGGCCGCATTGATCCGACGCGTTTCACCGACAACGCGAAGTTCTACTTCGACCGCACCGCGCTCGGCGACTACGCGTCGAGCCTCGGGAAGCTGGGGGCGATCAGGAGCCTGCACCAGACGGCGACGTACGATCGCGGCGGGATGACGTACCGTGGTTTTGTCGTGGAGTTCGCGAACCGCACGAAGGTGAACCTGTCGACGTTCACCGTACCCGACGGGCGGTACGAGCAGTTCCTCGTCGAACCGGCCGAATGACGAGCGTTCGCCTGCCCCAGGATGCCGAGGCTCTTCGCCGGCCTCGTCGCGCTCGTTGGCCTCGTGGCGGCCGGAATCGCGTCGGTCACCGACTTCGGGATCGGCAGCCTGCTCACGCCGGTGCTCGCCATCCAGACGGGGACGAAGGTGGCCGTCGCCGCCATCGCCATCGACCTTCCGGCGCGTGATCGCCGTGCTGCTCGTGGTGCTCGGGATCTACATGGCGATCGCGGGCCGGCGATAGTCGCGCCGGCGCTTCCGGACTCCGAACGCCGGCAGGGCGCGGCCGTCCCGGACCGCTACTGGCGGAGGGCGGTAAGGCGGAACGTGATCGTCACGTCCGGACTCGTGCGCAGCGTGCCGAGCATCACCTTGACCGCCTGCACGTTGTAGTCGGTCGTCTTGAGCGGCGTGCTGCCCACCACCTCGGCGCCGCCCGACGCATTCGGCGTCACCGACGCGCGCACGTCCACCGGCTTGTCGACACCGTTGATCGTCAGCGTACCGCGCATCACCGCGTCGTAGCTGTCGCCCTTCTTCACTGCCTCGTAGGAGGACATCCGGAAGGTGATCATCTCGTGCTCGTCGGCGTGCATGGCTTTCTGGAGGTTCCTGTTCATGTCGCCGTGGCCGCAGTCGATGGACTTCACGGGAATGCTGAGCGCGAGCGCGGTGAGCTTGCTGCCGCTTTCGGTGGCGGGGAGATCGGGCGCCGTTGCCGTGGCCTCGAAGCTCGACGTGGCGCACGTCCACGCGTGCACGTTCGACCTCCCTTCGATGACGATCCTGCTGGCGGGGGAGAACGTGACCGATCGCTGCGCCAGGGCCGGCGCGGTGATGGCAAGGCTGGCGGCCGCGAGTGAGAGCCGCAGTGCGGCTGCTGAACGGGAATCGAGCATGGAGTGCCTCCGGATCAGTTGGCCAGGGACGACGACCTCGGCGCATCGAGGGCGCGAGGAGGGTCAAGGCATGCGATAACTGCCCGGGCAGCGGAGTCGGAGGATGCCTTACACGCCGCCGAATTACCTGACTACTGAGAGACCACATGAGGGCGGTGCTCACGGCGGCGCACGTTGCCGCCGTGAGCACGCGTGGTGACCTTTCGAGTCGGCCCGATCAGGCGGGCAATCGTCCGTACCCCAATCTCGGCGTGATGTCGTTGGTGAGCCTCGAAGAAGCGATCGGGAAGACCGTAGGTCCCTTCGACGGGCCGGGTGAGATGCGTGAACGCGCGCGAGCGTTCGACTGGGCCGCCACCTCACTCGGGCCGGTGGAGGGATGGTCGCCCACGCTCGCGACGGCCGTGCGCATGTGCATGGAGTCTCCGTTCCCGCTCAATCTCTGGTGCGGGCCGGAGCGTCTCCTCATCTACAACGACGCCTACCGCCGAGTGCTCGGGAGCAAGGATCCGGAGGCGCTCGGACGTCCCGGGTTCGAGGTCTGGTCGGAGATCCGTGATGCCCTCGAGCCGATGTTCGCACGCATCGATGCCGACGGCGAACCGGTGTACGCCGAGCACGCGCCCTTCGTCATGTCGCGCGCGGGTGCCGACACTGCCGGTGAGCTGGCGTACTTCACCTTCGGGCTGAGCGCCATTCGCGAGCCGTCGGGCGCGATCGTCGCCTACTTCAATCCGGCTACCGAGACGACGGCGCGCATCCGCGCCGAAGCGGCACTGGCTGCGACGACCCGGCGCCTCGATGCCGCGCTGCTCGCCGGCGAGGTTGGCACCTTCCAGTGGGACATCCCGGAAGATCGGTTGTGGGGAGACGCGAACTTCGCGCGCATCTTCAACATCCATCTCGACGAAGGCGGCGCCGCCCCGCTCGCCGACTACCTCGCCGCCATCCATCCGGACGATCGCGAGCGGACCAGCGCCCTCGTCCAGCGGACGCTCGACACCGGCGTTCCCTACGATACCGAGTACCGGGTCGTCTCCGGGCTGGAAGACGGACATCCGCCACGCTGGGTGGAAGCCCGCGGCCGCGTGGAATTCGACGCCGACGGCCGGCCGGTGCGCTTTCCCGGCGTGGTGCAGGACATCACCCGTCGTCGTCAGGCCGAAGAAGAGCAGTTGCGGCTGATGCAGACGGCCGAGGCCGCGCGTCGCGAGGCGGAGCTGGCGAACCGCGCCAAGAGTGACTTCCTCGCGAGCATGAGCCACGAGCTTCGCACGCCGCTCAACGCCATCGGCGGTCATGCGCAGCTCCTGGCGATGGAGATCCACGGGCCGCTGACCGAGGCGCAGCGCTTCACGATCGAGCGCATCGAGCGTGCGCAGCGGCACCTTCTCGGCGTCATCACCGACATCCTCAACTACGCCAAGCTCGAGAGCGGCACCCTCGAGTACGACATGGAGACGGTGTCCGTGCCGGCGACGCTGTCCGACGTACTGCCCATGGTGGAACCGCTCGCGGCGTCGCGGAATCTCTCCATCGCTGCGCCCGCACCCGAGAGCATCAGCGCCTTGCAGGCGTGGGGGGACCGCGAGAAGGTCGCGCAGGTACTGCTCAACCTCCTGTCCAATGCGGTGAAGTTCACGCCGGCCGGTGGCTCCATCTTGCTCGCGGCCGATCAGGTGGGCGCCGAACCGGCGTTCGTCCGGATTCGGGTGCGCGATACGGGAGTAGGCATCCCCGCCGAGCGACTGGAGGCGATCTTCGAACCGTTCGTGCAGGTCTCGCCGAGTGCGCCGGCGTATTCGTCGCGATCCGAAGGAACGGGACTCGGCCTCTCGATCAGCCGGGAGCTGGCGCGCGCCATGGACGGGGAGCTCGTGGCGGAGAGCCGCCTGGGCGAGGGCTCGACCTTCACGCTCACGCTGCCGGTGGCGCGGAACCCGCAATAGCGGCGCGTCATGAAGAAGCGCTGGCCCGAGCACCTCTGGATCGTCCGCCACGGACAGAGCGCCGGCAACGTCGCGCGTGACGCCGCGGACGCCGCCGGCCTCGCCATGATCGACATCGCCGAGCGCGACGTGGACGTCCCGCTCAGCGCACTCGGTGAGGAGCAGGCGGCTGCCCTTGGCCGGTGGTTCGCCGACATGCCCGCCCGCAAGCGGCCGACCACGGTTCTGACGTCGCCCTATCTGCGCGCGCGGCAGACCACCGAGGTGGTACGCAGTGAGGGCGGGCTGCATCCCGACGTCTGCACGGAGGTGGACGAGCGCCTGCGCGAGAAGGAGTTCGGGATCCTCGACCGGCTCACGCGCGCCGGCATCATCGAGCGCTACCCCGAGCAGGCGGAAGCCCGTGCGCGCACCGGCAAGTTCTACCACCGTCCGCCGGGCGGCGAGAGCTGGTGCGACGTGATCCTGCGCCTCCGCAGCGTCCTCGATACGCTGAGCCTTCATCACTCCGAGGCCGGCTCGCGCGTGCTCATCGTCGCGCACCAGGTGATCGTGCTCTGCCTGCGCTATCTCTTCGAGGGCATGACGGAGGCGGAGATTCTCGCCATCGACGCCGCGGGCGACGTCGCGAACTGTGGCGTCACGGAGTACCAGTTCGATCCCGCGCCCGGACCACCGGGCACCACGAGTGGAAAGCTGCGCCTGGTGAGCTACAACTTCGTGGCGCCACTCGAGGAGGCGGGCGCGCCCGTCACGGCGCGCCCCGACGCGCCGGCGGCGCCGCGATGACATCGCGCCCGCGGCGGGGGCGCGCCGTGACGCGTGCGCTCCTGCGGCGCATGCCGCTTCCGAAGCTGCACAGCGACGACGACAAGGAGGACCGCGGTCGCGTGCTCGTCGTGGGGGGGAGCACGCTCGTGCCGGGCGCCGTGCTGCTCGCCGGTGAAGGTGCGCTGCGTGCCGGCGCGGGCAAGCTGCAGCTGGCGACGGCGCGCGGCGCGGCGGTCGGCCTCAGCCTCGTGCTCCCCGAAGCGCTCGTCGTGCCGCTCGCGCAATCGCGTGCGGGCGAGATCGCCGGTGCGCGCGCTGCCGCTCCGCTCCGTCGATACGCCGGCGAGGCCGATGCGCTGCTCGTCGGGCCGGGGATGGCCACGCTGCCTTCCGTGGGCGGACTCCTCGCCGCGATGGTCCCCCTCGTGGCCGGTGACGCGACGCTCGTACTCGATGGCGCCGGTGTCGTTGCGCTCGCCGCTCACCCAGCGCTGCTCGCGCCGCTCGGCGGACGCGTCGTTCTCACCCCGCACGCCGGCGAGATGGCCTCGATGCTCGGCGTCGACAAGCAGGACGTGGAGGCGGATCCGGCTGCGGCGGCACTTCTCGCCGCCGAGCGATTCGCCGCCGTCGTGGCACTGAAGGGGCCGGAGACCTGGATCGCCGACCCCGACGGCGAGCTGCTCTCCTACGACGGCGGTTCGGTTGGGCTCGGGACCTCGGGCTCGGGCGACACACTCGCCGGCATCGTCACCGGCCTGGCGGCGCGTGGCGCGCCGCCGATGGTCGCTGCTGCGTGGGGGGTGTGGGCCCACGGCTCCGCTGGACGCATCCTGTCGCGGCGCGTGGCGACCGTGGGCTTCCTTGCCCGCGAGCTGCTGGCGGAGGTGCCCGCGCTGGTCAGTCGTTGACCAGCTTGCGGAGCGCCTCGAGGTTCCTTTCCGCGTCGGCGTTGGCCACCGATGACGACGCGATCTGCTGCACGAGCTGGTCGTCGCGTCCGTACAGGTCGTTGCCGAAGTAGAGCTGGCCGTCGCGCGTGTACGTCGTGAAGTAGGTGATGTAGACCGGCAGCTTCTTCGGGAGCCGCACGCTGCGGTTGTCCTGGCCCTGCTCGTACTCCTGCACCTTGTCCAGCGGCCAGCCGAGCACGTACTGCGCGAGCTCGTCGGGCTTCTCGACGCGGATGCAGCCGTGGCTGAAGGCGCGCACGTCCTTGTCGAACAGCTCGTGGTTCGGCGTGTCGTGCAGGTAGATGTTGAAGTCGTTCGGGAAGAGGAACTTCACGAGGCCGAGCGAGTTCTTGCCGCCGGGACGCTGACGGATCCGCGTCACGCCGCCGTCCTTGTAGTACTCCATGTCGTTGGCCGCGAGGTAGCCCGGGTTGGCGGCCACCTTGGGCGCGATCTCCTTGCGCTGGATGTCCGGGGTGATGTTCCAGTACGGACGGAACACCACCGTCTCCATGGAGTCGGCGAACACCGGCGTCTTCTTCCCCTCGTACTCCTGTCCGACGATGACCTTCATCTCGAGCACCTTCTGCCCGCTGTCGTACGCCTGGAGGCGGAACGCGGGCACGTTCACGAAGATGTAGCGCTGCCCGAGGTTTCGCGGCAGCCAGCGAAAGCGCTCGAGATTCGCGGCGATCTGCGCCAGGCGATAATCGGCCGGCACGTTGAGCGACTGCAGCGTCTCGGCGCCGAGCATGCTGTCCACCACGATGCCGTGGTGCGCCTGGAACTCCGCCACCGCGCCGGCCAGCGCACGATCGTAGACGTCGGGCTTGGTGCCCTCGGCTGGCGCCGTACCGGAGCTGTCCACGCCGAATCCCTCGGCGGCAAGTCGGTCGCGAAGCGCCGCGAGGCGCTCCGGCGAGTCGTGATCTCCGCGCTTGAGCGCCTTGCCCGCGGGCACCTGCGACCAGCCGCCCTTGTTCACGATCTCGCGGAATCGGCCCATCTCCTTCTGCAGGGCGGCGTAGTCTTCATCCTGCGGCCGCATGAGGGCGATGCCCTGGTCCAGCGAGTCCGAGCGCAGGCTCAGCGCGACGGCGCTGTCCAGCTGCTCTCGCCCAGCGTCGATGTGCCAGTCCTGCGCGAGCTCCTTCGGATTCGTCTGGCCACTCAGCAGGTCCTCGGAGAGCGCGATGTACGCCGTGGTGAGCAGCACGTCGGCGTTCGCGAGCTGCTGCGCCGTGGGTGTCTTCGTTTGCCGCACTTCGCCGATGGTCTGCACGAGCTCCGGCAGCGGGTACGCGTCGAGGCGCAGTGCGTCGCTGTCGGCGCTCGCCACCGCCTGCAGCAGGGCGTTGGTGCGCGCCTTGTTCGGTCCCTCCGATTCCATCCACAGCGCCTTGCCCTCGTACGCCTTGTAGAGGCGCTGCACGTGCTCCCACCGGTTCGCCGGCACTTCCTTCGGGCGGTCGGCAGCGAGCCGCTGGCTGATCGCCGAGTCGATGGCCGCGGCGGGAACGCCGGCCACCGTCTGCACCTGGGCCGGCTTCCAGTTGTGGGTGATCTGCCGGTGCCTGTGCGGCAGCCCGACCTTGTCACACGAGGCGGACAGCAGGGCAAGCCCCGCGATGATCGCTCCGCGCCGAACTCCCTGCACCCAGCTGTATCGCATTCGGATCTCCACTCGTAGCCGTTGTCGGGCCCGCGGCCCACATGGGCCCCAAGGCGAAATGCGGGCCAAACGCTGAGCACGCCTTGTCGCGGGTGATCGCCGGTCAACGCGTCGTGGTGGAGCGCACGACAAGTGACGGCTGATCAGACACCTCAGACCGGTGTGGGGATCCGTCGGGAGCCGATCCGGCGCGGCGCAGCGGCGTCATCCGCCTCGTGCCGTGCCTGGGCGAGCCGGTTCACGTCCTCGCCGATGAGCCGCGCCGCGTCCAGCAGCGTGGTAAGTGGCGCGAGGTCGCTCGCATCGGCGTGCAGTCGCAGCAGGTCCAGACGGATTCCTTCCAGCGCGGCGACGCTCTGCGCGAGATTGGCCGACGCGCCGTCGCGGCGCGCCTCGAGCACCGCAGCACTACCACTGTCGCCGGCGGCGAGATTGCCGATCACGTCGAGCTCCGCGCGCGCCTCGGCGGCGCGCGCCTCGAGCGCCGCGACGGTGGCGGGCAGCTCGGCGAGCTGGTCGCGGTACGCCTTCGGCAACGCGGCGAAGAGCTCGGCTGCGGCAACACCGAGAGCCGCTTCAGTTGCGCGAAAGACGCCGCCCTCCACCGCGCGGGTGCGTTCCGGCGCGCTGAGCCGGCGTGCGAGCCACTCGCCGGCGCGGCTGTTCCACAGGCGCTCCTTGATTCCCATCTGCCACCAGCGCTTGATCGCTGGCGGGATGAACTGCACCTCGAGCGCGTTGCTCACCGCACCGAGAAGCATGGTCACGCCCAGCGGCACGAGCAGCCAGAGTATGCTGTTCCGGTTCTCGTGGATCACGCCCTGTTGAAGCAGGACGATCGTGACCCCGAGCCAGGTGGCCGAGCCGACCGTGGCGAGGCGGAGCCCGCGGTGAATGGGCGCCTCCGCCTCCTCCCGGGTCAGGGCCTCGCTCTCGGCGCGCTCGCGACGCCCGACCTCGAGCGCCGCGCGGAGGTCGGCCAGCGTGTGGCCGGCGCGGAACTGCCGGCGCGCCTGGTTGAGATGGAATCCCACGATGGGCAGCAGCGGCGATGCCGCGAGCCCGAGGAGGATCAGAGGGTCCCTCGGCGACGAACCCGGGTTGTGCGTGAGCACCGCGTAGAGATTGCCTGCACTCAGGACGCTGAAGAAGGCGGACCAGCCGAGGAAGGGAACGAGCAAGGGATTCCGTGCGCCGAGCCATGCGCGCAGCGACGGTGGCAGGGCAGGGCGCACCTCCGGCGCCGGCGCGAGCGCTGACGCCATGGACTCCGCGTCGCTGAAGCGGAGCGACGGGTCGCGCTCGAGGCAGCGGTCGATCACCTTCGCCAGCGACGCGGGCAGGCCCGGCGCCACCTGCATCACGTTCGGCGCCGGCGTAGTAGCCTGACGCACCAGCAGCGCCGGCAGGTTCGGTGAGTCGAAGGGAAGCCGGCCGCTCACGGCGAGGTAGCCAACCACGCCGAGCGAGTAGATGTCGCTGCGACCGTCCACCGGCTCGCTTGCGGCCTGCTCCGGGCTCATGAAGTGGGCTGTGCCCATGATCCTGCCCGGGTCCGTCACCGGGCGCGGGTCGTCGCCGCCATGCGCAATGCCGAAGTCGGTGACGAGCGCGCGCCCCGTCCCCGCCTCGAGCAGGATGTTGTCGGGCTTGATGTCGCGATGGACGACGCCGCGCCCGTGCGCGTAGGCGAGCGCCCACGCCACCTCGCGCATCACGCGCGACGCGTCCGCGGGCGACAGCGGCCCGTGCGTGCGAAGTCGTTCACCGAGCGTCTCGCCTTCCACGTAGCTCATGACGAAGAAGACGAATCCCGCCGCTTCGCCGACGCGATGGATGGGGACGATGTGCGGGTGCGAGAGTCGCGCCGCCGTGCGCGCTTCCCGGACAAAACGCGCGCGCGACTCGGCGGTGCGGGCGAGGTGCTGCGGCAGCACCTTGATCGCCACGTCGCGATCGAGCTGCACGTCGCGCGCGAGATAGACGATGCCCATTCCGCCGCGGCCGAGCTCGCGCTGGAGGGAGTACTCGCCGGCGAGCGCCGCCTGCAGCTCGAGGAATTCGTCGGTGGGGGAAGCCATGCGGGTATTACGAACGTCCGGAAGGGGCGTTTCAGCAAGTGGGCGCGGCAACGTGTGACAACAGTCACGTCGACGCGAGACGGGCATGCTAGCCTCCGCAGGATGAGCATCCCCCTCGCTGCGGCAGGCGCCGACTCGCTCCCCGTGATCATCCAGGGGGGCATGGGTATCGCGGTCTCGAACTGGACTCTCGCTCGCGCCGTATCGCGCCTTGGGCAGCTCGGCGTGGTTTCGGGCACGGCCATCGACACGATGCTCGTGCGACGACTGCAGGACGGTGACCCGGGCGGCCACGTGCGTCGCGCCATGGCGCACTTTCCGATGCCCGGGGTGAGCGAGCGGGTGCTGCACCGCTACTTCCTTCCCGACGGCCGCGCCGAGGGCGCGCCGTATCGCGCGCTGCCGATGTACAAGCAGGTCGTGAGTCCGGCGCGGCACCAGGTCACCATGCTGGCCAACTTCGTGGAAGTCTGGCTGGCCAGGGAAGGGCACGACGGCGTGGTGGGCATCAACCTGCTGACGAAGGTGCAGATGCCGAACCTCGCGTCGTTGTACGGCGCGATGCTCGCCGGCGTGGATTACGTGCTCATGGGCGCCGGCATTCCCCGGGAGATTCCCGGTGCGCTCGACGCGCTGGCGCGCCACGAACCGGCGCGCCTCAGGCTGGACGTCGAGGGACCAGCGGAGACGGAACCCGAGTGGCTCGACCTGGATCCCGCCGCGCACTGGACGCCGGACGTGGAGCTCGTGCGCCCGCGCTTCATCGCCATCGTGTCGGCCAACTCCCTCGCCGCGACGCTGGCCCGCAAGGCCACGGGGCGCGTCGATGGTTTCGTGGTGGAAGGCCCCACGGCCGGCGGCCACAACGCTCCGCCGCGCGGGCAGCCGCGCTTCAATGACGACGGCGAACCGATCTATGGCGAGCGGGATCTCGTGGATCTCGAGAAGATGCGCGAGCTGGAAGTGCCCTTCTGGCTGGCCGGCGGCACCGGCTCCGCTGAAGCAGTGCGTGCCGCACGCGCCGCAGGCGCAGCGGGGGTGCAGGTGGGGACGCTGTTCGCCTTCTGCCGCGAGTCGGGACTCGCACCGCAGCATCGGCGCGACGTGCTTGCCGGCGTGGCCCGCGACGCGGTACGCATCCGCACCGATCCACGCGCGTCACCCACCGGCTATCCGTTCAAGGTCCTCGAGATCGACGGCGTTGCGCGCCAGGACGACCGGCGCACGCGCGTGTGCGATCTCGGCTACCTGCGGACGGCGTATCGCACGCCCAGCGGGAAGCTCGGCTACCGCTGTCCCGCCGAACCGGTCGATGCCTACGTCGCCAAGGGTGGCGACATCGCGGACACCGTCGGCCGGCGCTGCCTGTGCAACGGCCTCACGGCCAACGTCGGACATCCGCAGCGGCGCGATGTTGGTGACGAGCTCCCGCTCATCACGAGCGGCGACGACGTGGCGTCCATCGCTGCCCTCGTACGCCACGGCGACGATTACTCGGCCGCCGACGTGATCGACCACCTGCTCGCGGGCGCGCCGGCCTGAGCCCGGCCGCCCGCGACGGGTGACCGTACGTGGAACACGCATCCAATAAAGGAGGGCCATCCATGTCCAGCACACGACTGATCACCTGCGCAGCCATCGCCTTTTCGGCGACCACGATCGCACGATCGCAGGTCGCTGCCCAGCAGCACGCACACGGCACCGTGCACGCGGAGATCCCGGCCTCCATCCGCGAGGAACACGCAGCGATTCACCAGGAGC
>DASTGQ010000054.1:0-2253 GCA_035718985.1 Gemmatimonadaceae bacterium | reverse complement strand
CGTTCGTTGCCCTTGAGCGAGAGCAGCTCGAGGTATCGCGCATGGATGGACGGCTGCGAGATCGTCTGACCACTGCCGATCGGCAGCGAGGCGTCCTCGTAGGCGCGATGTCGAACGCCGGTCGGGACGAAGGCGTGTCGGGGCGTCAGGTCGAACGCGCGCAGCACGGCCAGGTCGTGGATGCCCTTCTCACGAAGGAGCTCCACGAGCCGCCGGCGCGCACCAGTCATGGCGCCGTCTACAGCTCCCGCCACCAGTCCTCCGAGGATTGCAGCATGCTGTAGTTGGTGAGGTCCAGATGCAGCGGCGTAATCGAGATGTAGCCGTCCTGGATGGCGCGAAAGTCCGAATCGTCCTCTCCCGTCCACGTGATGGAGCCGCCGCCGATCCAGAAGATGTCACGATTCCACGGATCGCGCATCGGCTTCAGGGAGCCGGAATAGACCCGGCTCCCGAGCCGCGTGAGTCGCGCCCCTCGGATGCCTTCGGGCGGCACCGGAGGCAGGTTGACGTTCAGGAGCGTATGCGGTGGAAAGGAGGGGAGCGAGGTCAGATGGCGCAGCAGCGGCGTGAGCACCGGCACCTGCTGACGCAGGTAGGTGAGATCGGCACGCAGGTCGCCGCCGGCGAACGAGATGGCGATGGACGGGATGCCGAGCGCCAGTCCTTCCATCGCTGCCGCGACCGTCCCCGAGTAGAGGACGTCCTCACCCATGTTCTGCCCGTGATTGATGCCGCTGAAGATGAAGTCCGGCCGCTCGGGCAGCAGCGCCTCCACGGCGAGCATCACGCAGTCGGTGGGCGTTCCGTCCACCTGCCAGCGACGGTCGCCGGCGCGCACGGGGCGGAGGGGGTGGTGCAGGGTGAGCGAATGACTGGTAGCGCTTTGCTCACGGTCCGGCGCGACGACGTGCACGTCACCGAGCGGTTCGGCCGCCTCGACGAGGCAGTCGATCCCGTGAGCCAGAATGCCGTCATCGTTGGTGACGAGGATGCGCATCGATCACTTCCCTCTCGAGCCGTCGTCGGGCGCGAGCGTACGCAGCAGCTCCGTCAGGTCCGACTCGAGCGCTTCGAGCGTCTGCAGCGTGAGCGCCGAACGAGCGGCGCTCCGCAGCTCGCCACCCTTCCGTTGCTCGTCCACCTTCTGGCGCGCCCCCTCGATGGTGTACTTCTCGGTATACAGGAGGTGCTTCACGAGCTGGATGAGCTCCACCTCGCGACGCTGATAGACACGGTTCCCCGAGCGGTTCTTGGCCGGGTTGAGGAACTTGAACTGGCTTTCCCAGTAGCGCAGCACGTGCGGCTTGAGGTCCGTGAGCTCACAGACCTCACCGATGCTGAAGAACTCCTGGACGGGATCGGCGCTGCTCATTCGTCCTGCTCCGAGCGCAGCTCCCTGGACATGAGATCGGCCACGGCGCGGAGTGCCGGATGTCCATCGAAGAGTACGCGGTTCACCATGGCGACGATCGGCATCTCCACTCCTTCGCGCTGCGCGAGCGCGAGCGCGCTTCGCGTCGTCGCCACGCCCTCCGCCACCGTGTGCTTGCCCGCGAGGGCCTGCTCCAGCGTCGCGCCGCCACCCACTTCCATCCCGACCGCACGATTGCGGCTCAACGAGCCTGTGCAGGTGAGCACGAGGTCACCGATGCCCGCCAGGCCGGCGAACGTGGCCGCCGACGCGCCGAGCGCCGTACCGAGCCGTGTCATCTCGGCGAGGCCGCGGGTGATCAACGCTGCCCGAGCATTGAACCCGAAGCCGGCGCCTTCGCAGATGCCCGTGGCGACTGCCATCACGTTCTTGAGCGCCCCGCCGAGCTCCACGCCGATGAGGTCATCGTGCGTGTAGACGCGGAAGGTGGAGTTGCTGAAGGCATCCTGCACGATCTCGGCCGCGTTTGCATCGTCGGACGCGGCGACGATTGCCGTGGGCTGGCGTGCAACCACTTCCGCGGCGAAGCTCGGACCGGACAACGCCACGACCGGATGGCGCGGCGCTTCTGCAACCACGACGTCGCCCATGAGGGCGAGAGTTCCCTGCTCGATCCCCTTGGATGCGACGCAAAGCGTGGCGCCGGGCGCGATGTGAGGTGCTCCCTGGCGCAGGACCGAGCGGAGGTGCTGCGAAGGCGTGGCAACACACACGAGCTCCGCGCCATCGAGCGCACCCGGCAGATCCCTGGTTGCGCGAAGGCCTTCGCAGAGCCTTGCACCGGCAAGGAAGGCGCTGTTCTCGTTGGTATCGTTGAT
>DASTGQ010000053.1:0-2914 GCA_035718985.1 Gemmatimonadaceae bacterium | reverse complement strand
CACCGGGCGTCCGGCGTCGAGCCATGTCCCTCCGCCCACGATCCGCAGCGGCGCCTTGTCGGCGCGCGCGCGCTGCACCTCGTCCATCACCAGGGCGGCGAAGCCGCGCACCGCTGACGCAATCGCCGGCATGGGCGCGTCCACGCCGAGGGCGCGGCGTGCCATTCGCGGCAGGCGTGCACCGGCACCACCTTGCCAGGATTGGCACGATGATCGGGGTCGAACACGGCGCGTAGCTCGCACATGGCGTTCAGCGTGTCGGCGGTGAACAGCGCGTCCATGTACGGCATCTTGTCCAGGCCGACGCCATGCTCGCCGGTGATGGTCCCGCCCGCGGCGATGCACGCGTGCATGACCTCCGACATGGCCTCGTGGACGCGCGCCGATTCCGCAGCGTCCGTCGGGTCATAGCCGATGTTCGGGTGGAGGTTGCCGTCGCCGGCGTGGAACACGTTGCAGATATGCACGTCGTGCCGCTCGGCGATGCGGTGAATCTCGGCAAGCACTTCCGGCAGCCTGGTGCGCGGCACGACGGCGTCCTGGACCACCAGCGCGGGGGAGATGCGCCCCATCGCCCCGAACGCCTTCTTGCGACCCTGCCACAGCCGTGCGCGCTCGGCAGGATCGGTGGCCGAGTGCACGCCGCGAGCGCCGGCGGCGCGACAGAGTGAGACCACGCGTTCCGCGTCTTCGTCGAGCCCCGCCGCGGCGCCATCCAGCTCGATGAGCAGGATGGCCGCCGCGTCCGTGGGATAGCCGGCCGCGTAGATGGACGCTTCCACCACCTGCACGGTGGCGGCATCCATCATCTCCATTGCCGCCGGAACGATCCCCGCCGCGATCACCGCCGACACGGCGTGCGCGGCCGCATCCACCGACGAGAAATCGGCCAGCAGCGTACGCACGGACTGCGGATCCTTCGTCAGCTTCACGGTGATGTCCAGCGCGACGCCGAAGCACCCCTCCGAGCCGATGAATGCGCCGAGCAGGTCGTAGCCGTCCGTCTCGCCGTCGGGATTGCCGAGCTGCACGACCTCGCCGCTCGGCAGCAAGGCGGTGATGCCGAGAACGTGATTGAGCGTGACGCCGTACTTGAGGCAGTGTGGGCCGCCCGCATTCTCGGCAACGTTCCCGCCGATGGTGCACGCGGCCTGGCTGGAGGGGTCGGGCGCGTAGTGCAGGCCGAACGCCGACGCGGCGCGGCCGAGCGAGGAGTTCACCACGCCGGGCTCGACCACGGCGCGCGCATCCTCCGCATCTATTGAAAGGATTCCCTTCAACCGGTGCAGGCCGAGGAGCACCACGTCGTCGGCCAGTGCACCGCCCGAGAGCCCTGTCCCCGCGCCGCGCGCGACGAAGGCGACGCGGCGCTCGGCCAGCAGGCGCACCACCGCGATCACCTCGTCCCGCGTGCCGGGAAGGACGGCGAGCGACGGACGCTTCTGGTAGCCCGGCAGCCCGTCGGACTCGTAGCTCCGCAGCTCTCCCGCCCGCAGCAGCACTCGCTTCTCGCCGACGACGGCGCGAAGGAGCTCGGCCAGCTCGATCATGTGGGTGGCGGACACACCACGGAAAGTGCACCGCGGCGCAGCTCGTATTCCAGTGGGGTCCCGAGACGGGCGATCTCGCCGTCCAGCGCCACCCACCCCTGGCCACGCATCGTGATGGTCGCCCGGTCCACGATCACGTCCTCGAAGTGCCCAGAGCGTGACACCGCCTTGAGCCCGCGAAGGATGGCGACCGCGCCGATGCCGAGCATGCGAAGGCGCGAGCGTCCCTTGACCACCATGATGTGCAGGCCGCGGCGGCCGTCCTTCACGCGACCGCCCAGCACGGGGAACTCGAGCTCGCGCTCACCGACGCCGATGAACACGAGTGGCGTGCGGAAGATCCGCGAGCGCCCCTCCACCTCGATCTCCACTCCCATGCGCCTGAGCGTCGTCGCGATGCGCACGGCGGAGATCATCGACGACAGCCGGTAACCGAAGTGCTGCTCCAGCTTCTCGCGAGTGTGGACGAATCGAACGTAGCCACCCACGCTGCTCGTGTTGAGGAAGACGCGACCATTCACGACGCCGACGTCCACCTGGCGCGTGCCCGGATTGGCTGCCAGCTCCACCGCCTCGGCCGCCACGGTGCTGATCCCGAGGTCGCGCGCGAAGTGATTGAGCGTGCCCCCGGGAAGGATGGCGAGCTCGGTGTCGGTGCCGAGGAGGGCAGCCGCCGCCGTCGCGATGGTCCCATCGCCCCCGGCAACGAGGATCCGCCTCGCGCCCGATTTCACCAGGTCGCGGATGGTCGAATCGATGGCGTCCGGCTCGACCTGGTGAAGGTCGAACGCGCCGCTCGCCTCGAGCGCCTCGCGTGCCGCCTCGGCCGTGCCCGACCGCAGGTTGACGATTGCCGGAACTCGCGACGGCTCAGCCAACGGGATCCAGCCGCGGTGCGTGTTCCGGGAGCGCCACCGTGGCCTTGCGATCGAGCTTGCCCCAGCCGACGAGACGGCCGCTCAGCGCGGCGGCGAACGAGCGCACCACCACCCAGTACATGACCTGCCGGTACGCGAAGCGCTGCAGGAAGATCAGCCAGGTGAGCTGCTTCTCCTCATCCGGCTCCATCAAGAACGCGAGCACCGCGGCCACCCAGTCGACGAGGAGGAAGATCGCATAGTACGTGAGCACCTGCTCGAGATTCACGAGCCCGTACTCCAGACGTCCGTCCACGCTGTGCGCCATGGCATTCAGCCACACCGAGAAGATGCTCAACACGAACATGAGGTCGGCGATCGGCGAGACGGCGGGAAGCAAGAGCTGGAACAGGAACACGTTGGGGAGCGCGATGAATCCCAGCGAGCCGTACTTCCGCCTGAAGAATGCATCGCGGTGCTTCCAGGTGCACTGCAGCGTGCCGAACG
>DASTGQ010000052.1:0-5266 GCA_035718985.1 Gemmatimonadaceae bacterium | reverse complement strand
GCGAAGTCATCGGCCGCCGTCTTGCCGAGCACCACGGCACCCGCGGCGCGCATGCGCTGTACCTCGAGCGCGTCGCGATGCACGGGCTCGGGGAAAAGGTCCGCCCACTCCATGCTCGATCCGGTGGTCGGCAGGCCGTTCATGTCGTAGATGGCCTTGGCGAACAGCGGCACGCCGTCGAGCGGGCCGCGCAGCTTGCCGGCACGCAGCCGCGCGTCCGAGGCGCGTGCGTCGGCCATCGCCGTCGCCGACAACGCATCGATGGCGTGCCAGGTCTTCCCGTCGGTGCGACACCGCTGCAGCGCATGCGCCGTCATCTCGGCCGACGTCCACAGGTGCCGGCGTCGTCCCGCCTGGAATTCGGCGATCGTGCCGCCGAGCGGATCCGAGGGGACGTCAGCGAAGACGTCGAGCCGTGGAAACGAAAGCGGCAGCGCGGCGAGCGCGGCGAGCTGGAAAACGACTTCGCGGCGGGTCGGGGACATCGCGTGGCGGGAGCGGAAGGAGGAACGGTCACGATGGCGGGCGCACGGAGAATTGGCGCGCTCGCTCGGCGACCGTCAATGAGCGTCGGCCGCCGTGCCCTCGGCCGGCGCGGCGCTGGTACGATAGGGGACGTCGGGCGGCGCGTCGCCTTTCGGCCAGTCGTGCGCCTTGCCGGCGAAGTCCGGCCGCGGCTGCGCGTTGATGTACGCCGCGACGTCGAACGCCTGCTGGTCGGTGAGCGACGGGTTGTCGAGCGGCATGTTGTGCCGGATGAAGGACGCGGCGGTGCGTAGTCGCGCCATGCCGGCGCCGATGTTGTACGACTGCGGGCCCCACAGCGCGGGGCCCCGCACGGTGCCCGAGCCGCGCGGGCCGTGGCAGGCCACGCAGCGCTGGGCGAACACGCGCGCACCGTGCGGGCGGTCAGGGGTGAGCGGCGTCATGGGCGGCAGACCCTGCCCGTTCACCGTGCCATGCGCGGGCGCGCCCTGCGACAGGTACGCCATGAACGCCACCATGTCGCGCATTTCGCGCGAATCGGTGGCGAGCGCGGTGCCATTCATGCTGCGCTCGAAGCAGTCGTTGATCCGGTCCTCGATGGAGCTCATGGCGCCGGCGCGAGTGCTGTACTGTGGGTAGCGCGCGGTGACTCCGATGAGGGGGATCGCGTCGGCCTGACGGCCTTCGTTCAGGTGACAGCTCGTACAGCGAAGGTTGCCACCGACGTGCTGCGGGAGGCTGTCACGCGTGGCGATGAGCAGCGCGCGGCCGCGGCGGATGTCGCCGGGGCCGGTCGACGGGCGTGCCGCCGGTTCTGATTGCCGGCAGCCGCCCACCAGCGGAACGATGACGTAAAGCAGCGCGGTGCTGAAGCGGGAGGTCCAGTGCATGGAGAATCAATATGCATCCTGGAGGCTCGGCCGCTCACCGCGCCGCCAATGCCATCCGCGCCAGGATGAGGTCCGTCAGCGCCTTGTAGTCCCCGTCGAAGTGGTGCCCACCGACCTTGCCGACCGGATACACGAGCTTCGGGTCCACCTCGCGACACAGCGACTCGTCCTCCTTCGTGCCGTAGACGCACAGCATGTTCGTGCCGCGCAGGCGCTCGAGCTCGGGGAGGATGGGCGCGTCCTTGGGGTTGGTCGTCGTCGCCCAGAGATCGGAGAAGCGATAGCGGAAGCTCGCGTGCTCCTGGAGGCCGAGCATGGCGACGAGGGCGAGACGGCTGCGCAGGTCGGGTGAGAGCCGCGTGGCGACGAACGGGGCGAAGTCGGCGCCGCGCGAGTAGCCGGCGATGACGAGGCGCGAGTCTCCCCAGAGCGAGAGGTAGTGCAGGGCGACCCTCTGCACGTCGGCCGCTGTGCCGTCCGCGTTCCGCTTCCCGGAGCGCAGGTAGCTGCGGAGGTCGAAGCCGATGACGTCCACGCCGCGCTGGGCGAGGGTCTGCCCGATCTGCCGGTCGATGTCCGCCCAGCCGCCGTCGCCGCTCAGGAAGATCACCAGCGTTCCGGTGTGCCCGGTGGCACGGACCTCGACGATCGGCAGGTCGCTGACGTCCGGCGCGGGGCGCGGAACGCCCTGCGCCGAGGCGAGCGCGGGAGCGAGCAGGAGCGTGAGGAACAGAGTTCGGAGCGTCACGGCCGCTGGTGGATTAACGGGTTCGGATGACCAACGTCTGCAGCATGCTACTTGAATGATGGGGTGGTGGTTCCCAAATCACATCGTGCGCCTGAAGACTCCTTCGCTCTGGATCCCTCGCCGTCGGCGGCGCCCGCTCTGGGCGCTGGCCTCGGTGCTGCTGCTCGTCACCTGCCTTGGCCGCGGCGTGGAACCGCCGGCGACGATCATGGAGCGCCCGGGCACCTCGCAATACCGCGTGCAGGTGGGCGACCTGATGCGCACCTTCCTGCTGCACGTGCCCCGCAGCCGGCCGCGCCGCTTCGGCCTCGCCACGGCGTATCCGCTGGTCATCCTGCTGCATGGCAGCGGTGCGAACGGCGCCACGATCCGCCGGATGTCGGGGATGGACTCCGTCGCCGACGCGGCGCACTTCCTGGTCGCCTATCCCGACGCGACTACCGGAGCGCTCGGCCTGGGCGCCGACTGGAACGCCGGTGAGTGCTGCGGTGCCGCACACAAGGGAAACGTGGACGATGTCGCCTTCCTGCGGGCACTGATCGGCGCCCTCTCGAAGGAGATGCCGGTCGATCGGCGACGCATCTACGTCGCCGGGTTCTCGGACGGTGGACGGATGGCGTATCACGCCGCCTGCGAGCTGGGGGCGCGCGTGGCGGCCATCGGCGTGGTCTCGGGAAGCCTGATGGATGGCGAATGCGCGCCGAAGCGCCCGGTGCCGTTGATTGCGTTTCACGGCACGGCCGACGACGAGGTTCCCTACGCCGACTCGTCGTTCTCGACGGCCGTGGGCCGGCGGCCGTCCGGATCCGGGGGGGTGCCGCCGTCCGTGGTGTTCTGGGCGACCATCAACCAGTGTCGCGCGGCGAGAGTGAGCCCCGTCGCGCCGCACGTCACGGTGACGCGCTTCTCGCGCTGTGCGGCGGACGTCGTGCTGTACTCGGTGAGTGGCGGGGAGCACGCGTGGCCAGGTGGGGTCGCGGATGGCGACGAGCCGACGCGGGAGATCTCGGCCAGTCGTGAGACGTGGCGATTCTTCGCCGCGCATCCGCTGCCGTGACGTGCAGGCGGCGCATCACTCCGTGATGCCGGTTTCGCGCGCCAGGGCGCGCGTCGCGAGGCGGGTCACGAGCGTCGTCACCGCCACCGTGGCCACGAGGCCGACGACGAGCAGCGTCCAGTACGCTGCGTCGCGCGGGTGCTCGGCGCCGTGCGCGGCGACGAGCGCGCCGGCCGCGGCACCGTAGTATGCGTACAGCACGGTGACCGGCAGCATGCCGAAGTTCCCCACCACGAAATCGATGACACTGATGCCTGTCACTGCCATGACGACGTTGATGACGCTGAACGGGATGACGGGGGAAAGGCGGAGCAGGGTGACGATGCGTCGCCCGTGCTCGCCGACGGCGGCCCCGACGGCGGCCATGCGCGGGTTTCGGTTCAGCCATCGCTCGACCGTGCCGCGCGCCGCGTATCGCGCCACCAGGAAGGCGACGATGGCGCCAAGCGACGCGCCGACGAAGGCGTACACGATCCCCGCGCCAATGCCGAACAGCGCGCCCGACATCATGGTGAGCGGGCCGGCCGGGACGAACGCCGCGCTGGCGATTGCGAAGCTGCCGATGAACAGCAGGGCACCCCAGGCGCCTCTGGTGCGAAGGCCGGCGCTGAACGACTCGACGTGCACGGCCAGCGTGCGGCCGTTCATGACGAGGAGGATCACGCCGGCGAGGACGAGCCCCCAGCGCCACCGGGACATTGAACGTTGGCTCACGGTTCGGGTAGCTTCAGCATCCCGTAACCGATCGTCCTGATGGCCTCAGCGCAAGCGCAGCCCAGGCGCGTCACCCGATTGCTTCGCGCCGGCGGCACTGTCACCGGGGCGCTCGTGCCGCGCGTGCTCGCCTTCAGCACGTTCGTCGGCGGCGTGATCCTGCTCTTCTCGGGCGCGACTCCCGCGCATACGGGGCGCATGGGCTGGGTGTCGGACATGCTGCCGCTGCCGATCATCGAGGTCTCGGCGTACTTCGTCAGCATTCTCGGCATCGCGCTCATCCTGCTGGCGCGTGGTCTCCAGCGTCGCCTCGACGCCGCCTACCACCTCACGCTGTGGGTGCTCGCCGGCGGCGTGGTGTTCTCGCTCACGAGCGCGCTCGACATCGTGCAGGCAATCGTGCTGGCCATCACGGCCGTCGCGCTGCAGCGCTGTCACCGGTACTTCTA
This sequence comes from Gemmatimonadaceae bacterium, assembly GCA_035718985.1. GTDB lineage: Bacteria > Gemmatimonadota > Gemmatimonadetes > Gemmatimonadales > Gemmatimonadaceae > AG11. The sequence goes on along the minus strand of DASTGQ010000052.1, from coordinate 922 downwards.
CCGGCGTTCATCGCTCTTCGACGAGCGGTTCACTCGCGGCTGGTACGTCGCGATCGCCGGCGTGCTCGCCGCGACGGCTGCGCTGGCGTACATGGGCTACGGCCACGACATCGTCTCCACCAAGGTGTTCTGGCAGTACGAGGAGATGGCCCAGGCGCCGCGCGCCGCGCGCGCCCTTTCGCTCGCCCTGATCACGCTCCTCACGCTGTCGCTCGCGCGGCTCCTGCGGCCCTCACGGGTGCGCGCCGCCGTGGAGGAGCTCGACCTCGCGGCGGTGGATCCCATCGTCCGTGAGTCGCCGCGTGCCTCGGCGCACCTCGTCTACCTCGGCGACAAGGAGCTCGTGTTCGACGACACGCGTTCGGCGTTCCTCATGGTCGGTACCGCGGGCGCGAGCCGCGTGGTGATGGGCGACCCGGTGGGCCCCATCGCGGCGGCGTCGCGGCTGGTGGAGCGCTTCGTCCACGATTGCGACCGCACCGGCAGCTGGCCCGTGTTCTATCGCGTCGGTCCGCAGCTCCTGTACATGTACCTCGACTATGGGCTCAGCATCGTGAAGCTCGGCGAGGTCGCGAGGGTGCCGCTCGCCGGCTTCTCGCTCGAGGGGCCGGACCGGCGCACGCTCCGGCGTGTCTGCCGGAGCCTGGTCAAGTCGGGCTGCTCGTTCGAGGTGCTCGAGCCGGAGCAGCTGCAGTCGGTGGTCCCCGAACTGCGCGTCATCTCCGACGAATGGCTCGCGCAGCGGAACACCCGGGAGAAGGGCTTCTCGCTCGGGCGCTTCGACCTCGACTTCATGTCGCGTGGACGCGTGGGCGTGGTGCGCTACCACGGACGCATCGTGGCGTTCGCCACCGTCTGGCTGTCCGGGCGGCATGCCGAAGCCGAGGTGGACCTCATGCGGTACGGGAGCGCCGCGCCGCCG
>DASTGQ010000051.1:0-2564 GCA_035718985.1 Gemmatimonadaceae bacterium | reverse complement strand
CGGACGCCCGGTGCGCTCCGATCGCGCGCTCGAGCTGCCTTCACTGGTTCCACCGGCCGTCGTGCACTACGAGCCGGGTGACCTCACCCTGACGGTGAGCAGCACCATGACCCTGGCGGAGATCGACCGGCTCGTGCGCGCCGAGGGACAGTGGCTCGCGCTGGATCCTGCGGGGAGTGCGAGCGGCACGATTGGCGCGACCGTGGCCACCGCGTCGGCCGGACCACTGGCGTCGGCATTCGGCACGCCGCGCGAGCAGGTGCTCGGGGTGGAAGTCGTCACCGGTCGCGGTGAGGTGATCCGGGCGGGCGGGCGCGTGGTGAAGAACGTCGCCGGCTTCGATCTCACGCGGCTCATGACTGGCGCGTGGGGCACGCTCGGCGCCATCACCGAGGTGTCGGTGCGGTTGCGCGCGCTACCGGCGGCCGATCGAACGGTGGCCGTGAGCGCGAGCGCCGCCGACGCGGTGCGCTGGCTCAACGCGAGCGAGTTCACTCCGTACGCCGCCGAGCTGCTGTCTCCGACGCTGGCGCGAGGGCTCGGCGTGGGTGACGGCGCGACACTCCTGCTCCGCATCGGCGGAAACGGCTCGGCGGTGCGCGCGGCACTTGAGTCGCTGTCCTCGCTCGGTGAAGTACGCAGCGTGGACGGGGACGCATGGTCACGGCTCGCGGCTCGCGAGCTGCCCGCGTCGGCGGTGTTCCGCCTCGGTACGCGGCCGTCGCGGCTCGCGGCGGTCTGGGAGCGCGTGACGACGATGCTCGAGCGCGTGGGAGGTGAGGCGCACGGCACGGCGCGTCGTGGCGTCGTGCGGTGCAGCATTCCGCTCGACGGCACGGAGGACGAAGAGTTTGCGCGGCTGCGGGGTATCATCGGTGCGCTGCGCGTGGACGCGAGTCTCGTGGCGGAACGACTCCCGGCATCGCTGTGGGCGTCGCTCGTGCCGGCCGCCGCAGCGGACACGCTCTCGCGCGGCATCCGCGCTGCGTTCGATCCCGATCACATCATGAATCCCGGCATCTTCGGAGAGCTCGCATGAGCCATCCGCTGTCTCCATATCCGGACGCGTGCGCCATCCCCGGCACTCCGCTCGCCAATGCGCGAGAAGGGATCGATGCATGCGTGCACTGCGGGTTCTGCCTCCCCGCGTGCCCCACCTACCTCACGCTGGAAGACGAGAACGACAGCCCGCGAGGGCGGATCGTGCTCATGAAGTCCATCGTGGAAGGCACGCTCGCGGTCGACGATGCCGATGTGCGCACGCACATCGACCAGTGTCTCGGCTGCCGGGCCTGCGAGACCGCGTGCCCGTCGGGTGTCCCGTACGGTCACCTGCTGGAAGCGACGCGTGCCACGCTCACCGACGTGAAGCCGAATCCGCCCATCGCCCGGCTGATCCTCTTCGTGTTCGCGCGGCGCGGGCTGACGAGGCTGGCGATGCTCGGTGGACGGATTGCGCGCGCCACCCGCCTGTCGTGGCTGCTGTCGCGGCTGCCGGGCCGGCTCGGCTTCTCGATGGCGATGCTGGAGTCCACGCGCTCGCCGCTGAAGCGCCGGAAGTACGAAGCGACGGGGGACGGGTCGCGAGGTTCGGCAGCACTGCTGACGGGCTGTGTCATGGAAGGGCTGTACTCCGACACCAATCGCGCGACCGAACGCACGCTCACGGTGAACGGCTATCGCATGGTGACGGCGGCCGGACAGCGCTGCTGCGGCGCGCTCCACGCGCACGCGGGTGACGACGACACGGCTCGAGCGCTGGCCCGCGCAAATGTGGCGGCGTTCGAGAAGAGCGGCGCCGACTACGTCGTGGCGAACGCCGCCGGCTGCGGGGCGATGATGAAGGAGTACGGGCAGCTGCTCGCAGACGATCCCGCATGGCACGAGCGCGCGGTGGCGGTGAGCGCCCGAGTACGCGACGTGAGCGAGTTGCTCGCCGAGGTGGGACCGCGGCCCGGCGCGGAGCTGTCCATGACCGTGACGTATGATGCGCCCTGTCACCTGCTGCACGCGCAGCGCGTGGCGGCTCCGCCGCTCGCCGTGCTCGCCGCCGTGCCCGGGCTCGCGCGCGTGCCGCTGGAAGGGAGTGAGCACTGCTGCGGCAGTGCCGGGATCTACAACCTCATCGAGCCCGACGTGAGCGACCGCGTGCTTGCGCCCAAGCTCGCCAACATCTCGGCGACCTCGGCCTCCCTGGTGGCGACAGGCAATCCCGGGTGCCTGATGCAGATCGGTGCAGGACTGCGGCAGGCGCGCATGAAGGCGCGCGTGGTGCATCCGGTGGACCTGCTGGACGCGTCCTACGCGGCAATGAAGGATCGGGAGAACGCGTGACCCGGCAGGGACGGCGCCGCGCCGTCCCTGCCTCGTCCCGTAGCGCCCGCGCCGGACACGAATTTACTTACGGTCATGGTTGACGCCGTGCTCATGGAGTGGGACGGTGTGCTTGCCGACACCGGTGCCGCGCGCCGCGACGCGTTGCTCGGCGCGCTCGCCGACGAAGGCATCGCCGTCAGCGCCGAGTCGTACGATGCCCGGTGCATCGGTCTCGAGGTCCAGCAGGC
>DASTGQ010000050.1:0-3810 GCA_035718985.1 Gemmatimonadaceae bacterium | reverse complement strand
GCGAAGCCCGGGCGCTGCCGGAGCCGCCGCGCGGCGTAGCGCACGTCCTGCGTAAGCGAATCCATCATCTCGAGCCTCACTTCACGTCGTTGACGCTGCCGGTCGTGTCGCGTGAGCCAATCGCGCACCTCACCCACGTCGCCGAAGCTGGCGTGCGCGAGCCGCTCGGCCTCCTCGCGCGAGTGGCCGCGCCGCTCGAGATCGGCGATGCGCATCTCGAGGTGGAAGCGCAGCTCGTCGTCCACGTCGGCGTCCACGTCGGGACGGAAGAAGGCGCGGTAGCGCCGCCAGAGCGGCACCGGGTGCGGGGAGCGATCACTCCGGAAGAACGACATCGGCTTCGGCCCGCTATACCACCGAGGGCTCGGCGCGCAGCACGAGCGTCACCGCCTTCGCGAACTGCAGCCAGGTGGACGCGTCGGCGCGCAGGTGCTGCCGGCCGGAGCGCGTGAGGGCGTAGTACCGCGCTCGGCGGTTGTTCTCGGTGATCGCCCAGCTCGAGGTGATGAACCCCTTGTCCTCCAGCCTCCTGAGTGCCGGATAGAGCGAGCCTTCCTCGATCTGCAGCACGTCTCCACTGACGTCCTGCAGCCACTGGGCGATGCCGTACCCATGCTGGTCCTGGACGACCAGCGCCTTGAGGATCAGCAGGCCGAGCGTGCCCTGCAGCATGCCACCGGTATCGCGCGCCACACGTGCTCCTGATCGGGTGGGGCAACGATAATGCTGCTTACATAGTCTTGCAAGGGTAGCGTTCTACGGGAGCTCTCCCTTCGCCATCCTGCATGTGCGACAGCACGTGTCGGGATCTACCGTCCTGGCGCCCGGCCCAGCCACTCAGTCGAAGGGGAAGACGGATTCTACGGATTGCACGGATGCTACTGATCCGTCCCTCGTGAGATCGCGGCGCCACGCACCAATACCGTCCTCTACGCCTACAATCTTTTCGGAAAGGATCGGAACGGCCTCAGGAGGCTCCACGCGCACTGGAGCCTCCTGATCACTGAGCCAATCCGTCCAATCCGTCGGATCCGTCTGATCCGTATTCCCTTCGACTGAGTGACGTGCCCCGCGACTACCTGATCCGCCTTACCACGTCCGCCAGCGCCTTCACGCGGGCGGCGTCGCTCGAGCTCGCGACATCGCTGTCCAGCGAAGCGGCCAGCGTGCGCAGCGCGCTCGCGCGTGCCGAGCCTCTCTTCGACTCGGCGCTCTTCAGCGCCGCCGAGATCGCCGATACGCGCTCGGCCGACAGCCCGTTGCCGCGCTCGAGCTGGTCCACGTACGCGCGAGCAACGACGAACGCCGCCGGCCACGTCACGTGCGGCTGGCTCTGCGGGTTGAGCTGGCTGAAGCGCACCAGGTTCGCCGCGTCGATCTCGTTCTGGGTGAGGTCGTCCGTCGGCACCAGCTTGAACACGTCGAGGCCGCGCGCGATCTCGGAGCCGTAGATGTGGCCGTTGTACCAGTAGCCGGCCCAGTAGCCCGCCGTCACGAGCTTCGTCGCGTCCACGGGACCACGGTCGAAGTAGGCGACCTCGTACGGGTGGCGCGCGTCGGTGAAGTCGATCACGTCGAGCCCGCCCTGGTACCAGCCCTGTACCATGACGTCGCGCCCCGGGATCGGGACGAGCGAGCCGTTGTGCGCCACGCAGTTCTCGTACTTGGTCTGCGCAGCGGGCATCTTGAAGTAGGCGCCCTGGGTCAGGTGATCGTTGGAGAGCGTGAAGATCGCGTCGCCGCCCCAGTCGATGGGATCGTCGGCGCGGCACTTGGGCAGCGTGCCGCCGCCCCACTCGTCTGTGAAGAGCACCTTGCTGCCGTCGTTGTTGAACGTGGCCGAGTGCCAGAAGGCGAAGTTGGTGTCACCCACCGCCTGGATGCGCTTCGGGTTCACCGGGTCGCGGATGTCGAGCAGGAGGCCGTAGCCGCCGCACGCGCCGCCGGCGAGGCCGATGGCGGGATAGACGGTGATGTCGTGGCACTGGTTCGGGCCGGTGCGCGGGCCCATGCCGGCGGGACGCTGGCGCGGCGGCGCATCGCTCGGTGCGGCGCCGTGCGCGCCGGGTGCGCCGAGGTCGTTGAAGATGTGCGCGTAGTTCACCACCTGCGCCTGCTCCGGATGCGCGAGCGGCACCTTGATGACTTCCACGCGGAAGCGCGACGTGTTGGCCGAGTCGATCGGCGCATCCACGCAGCCGGCAAGCTCCTCGCCCGAGCGCACGCCGGCGGAGCCGGAGACGTAGATGTAGACGACGCCCGGGTCGTTCGCATCGGGGACGAGCGTGTGGGTGTGCGAGCCGCGGCAGGTCTGGATGTCCATGACCTTGCGCGGGTTGCTGATGTCGGACACGTCATAGATGCGCACGCCGACCATGCGATCCTTGCTCACGCGGTCCTGGATGCCCTGCGTGCCGCAGTCGGTGCGGTTGCCCGTGCTCTCCGAGGAGAGGAAGAGCAGGTTGCCGTAGATGGACGGATCGCCCTGGCCCGTGGCGCAAACGACTGCCTTCTTCAGCGTGGGGGCCGCCGGGTTGGAGATGTCCCAGATCTGGAAGCCGCTGAAGTTGCCCTGGAAGACGAGGTTGCCGCGGAAGGCGAGGTCGGAGTTGGCGAACACGAGCCCGCGCGCGCCGCCTTCGCCGGTGAGCGCGTCCGACTTGTTCACGTGCCCCACCAGCCGCAGCCCGTTGGCGGCCCAGCCGGCGTCGGTGAGTCCCGCCTTGAGGCCGACGCGCGGATCGGTGGTAGACGCCGCCGTCGGGATCGGCGGCAGCGGTGTCGGCTCCACGACGCCCGAGTACGTGCCCGGCGCCGAGCTCATGGACCCGCCGGTCGACGAGGCGCACGACGCGAGCAGGGCGCCGGCGGCGAGCGTGAGTGAGCCGGCCGTGATGCGTGCGATCCGGCGACCCGTGATACCTGCAGATGTCATTGCGGCGTTCTCCCGGTGATGGTGGTCAACATTCGCTGCATGCGCTCGATCTCGGCGCGCTGGTCGGCGTCCACGCCGGTGGCGTAGCCGAAGATCTCCGGCGTCTGTCCCGCGCCGGGTGTGTCGAACAGCTTGGCGACCATGGTGAGCGCTCCCTCGTGGTGCCGGATCATGTCGGTGAGGAAGAGCCGGTCGAACTCGGTGCCGCGCGCGCTGTCGAGCTGGGCGAGCTGCGCGGCGGTGAGCATGCCAGGCATGAGCATCTCGTGGCCCATGTTCATGTCCATCTTCATCGTGCTGTCCATCTTCATGCTGCTGTCCATCGCCATGTGATGCATCATGTGCATGGCGTGCGGATCGTTCGGATCGGGAACCATCTCGCCGCGGTCGCGCAGCCAGGTCTGCATGAAGTCGATCTCGTCCTGCTGCGAGCGGATCACCTTGTCGCAGAAGATGCGAAGCTGCGCGCTGGCGCCATGGCTGGGGCACCACTTGGCCATCACGATGGCCTGGGCGTGGTGACCGATCATGCCCTGCATGAACTCGACGTCGGCGCGTGTGTATCCGGGGCCGTGCCGGGTCGCTCGCGCTGCGGTGGACGGTGCCGGGGAGGACTGCGCCGGCGTGGACTGCGCGGCACACCCGCCGAGGAGGAGGGCGGCGCCGATGGCGGACAGTACCCGCGAATGCGTCACGGGTCACCTCTGGTCAGGGGACTGATGAAGGAGCAGCGGCGCCGGTCAGCGTCGAACGGCCCCGCGGATCGCATGGCTTGTATATGGTATCCGCGGGGGCACGGTGGTGCTACGGCGGGAGGACGCGAAGTGCTGGAGCTCCGGGTGAGTCGTTCCGGCGCCGGGCGACGGCGTGCAGAT
>DASTGQ010000049.1:0-5523 GCA_035718985.1 Gemmatimonadaceae bacterium | reverse complement strand
GAGCCCCGTCTCGGCGGTCTTGCCTTCCTCGACGGTGATCACGCCATCCCGGCCCACCTTCTCGACCGCGTCGGCGAGCATGTTGCCGATGGTCGGGTCGTTGTTGGCCGAGATGCTGCCGACCTGGGCGATCTCCTTCTTGCCCGTCGTCGGGACGCTGATTCGCTTCAGCTCTTCGATGACCGCCGTGACGGCCTTGTCGATGCCGCGCTTGATGGCCATCGGGTTGGCGCCGGCCGTCACGTTCTTGAGGCCCTCGCGGAAGATCGCCTGCGCCAGCACGGTGGCGGTGGTGGTACCGTCGCCGGCGTTGTCGGACGTCTTGGTGGCGACTTCCTTCACCATCTGAGCGCCCATGTTCTCGAGCGGATCGGAGAGCTCGATCTCCTTGGCGACGGTGACGCCGTCCTTGGTGACCGTCGGCGCGCCGAACTTCTTGTCGATGACGACGTTGCGGCCCTTCGGACCGAGGGTGACCTTCACCGCCTCGGCGAGCTGATCGACGCCGCGCTTGAGCGCCGCGCGCGCATCCGTGTTGAAGTGCAGTTCCTTGCTAGCCATGGTTGAGCCTCTATGCGTTGGCAGTGATCAGGAGACGACGGCGAGGACGTCGGATTCGCGGAGGATGAGATACTGCTCGTTGTCGAGCGTGATCTCGGTGCCGCTGTACTTGCCGTAGAGCACCTTGTCCCCGACCTTCACGGACATCGGGACGAGCTTGCCGTCCTCGTACTTGCCCGGGCCGGCGGCGATGATCTCGCCCTGCTGCGGCTTCTCCTTGGCGGTGTCGGGGATGTAAAGCCCCCCGCGCATCTGCTCCGCGTCCTCCGATGCCTTCACGACGACCCGGTCGGCCAGCGGCGAAATCTTCACGCCGACCGCGCTTTTGGTGGCCATAGGTAGTGCGCCTCCGTCTGTTGAGCTGTGAAAAAAGAATGACGAACGGGCTCTTAGCACTCAACTGGCACGAGTGCTAACAACGTTACATGATACCGGAGCCCGCGTCGGCACACAAGGCCCCGCACCGTTTGGGCCACCCGCGCACTAAATAGTTGTCGCGCCGCATGTTACGGCGCAGCCCGTCAACGGGGTCGAGCGGCGGACGAGCCCAGCAGCCCGTAAGCGAGCTGTAGACCGCGCAGCGTCAGGTGAGCATCCACCTGATCGAAGCAGCGGCAGAGCGGGGCGAAGATCTCCGCCAGCCCACCGGTGCCGATCACCATCGGATCCTCACCGTCAGGCCACTCCGCCCTGATGCGCCGAACGATGCCATCGATGGACTCGGCCGCGCCGAACATCACGCCCGCTCGGATGCACTCCTCCGTGCGCTTGCCGATGACCCGGGAGGGCGCCACGAGCTCCGTGGCCGGAAGCTTGGACGTCCGGCGGAACAGCGTCTCGGCGGAGCTCTGCACGCCCGGCGCGATGACACCGCCGAGGAACACGCCATCACGGGTGATGCAGTCGAAGGTCGTGGCCGTGCCGAGGTCCACCACGATCGCGTCGCGCCCGTAGCGCCGACTCGCGGCGAGCGTGTTGATGATGCGGTCGGCGCCGACGGACTGGGGCTCGTCAACCGCAAGGGTGATCGGGAGCGGCGAGCGCGCGTCGATGGTGGCCACCCGTTCAGCCGACAGCCAGGTGCGGCAGGCCTGTTCCAGGGGCGCGGTGACACGCGGGACGACGGACCCGATGGCGACACCGTGCACATCGACGTGGGAGAGGCCGGAACCGGCGAGGAGGCCGCGAAGCAGAACCCCCAGCTCGTCCGCACTCCGCGCCACGTCCGTCATGATGCGCCAATGGCCGCGCAACTCTTCGCCGTCGAAGAGGCCGATCGTCGTTTCCGTGTTTCCGACGTCGAAGGTCAGGAGCATCGAGGCTGGTCGTCGAAGGTGAGGGAGCCGGAACGATGGCGGGAGACGATGCCATCGCGCTGCGTGATCAGCAACTCGCCGGCGGCAGAGATCCCCGCCGCCGCACCGACGGCGGGTGCAGTGACGCGGCGCGAAAAGGCGAAATCGCGCTCGTGAAAACGCGCGAGCTCCTCGGCGCCGAGGTGCCCGGTCGAACGCGCGGCTTCACGGAGTGCGGACACGAGGCGCGCGAGCGCGTCCACGCGTCGAGTGCCGGCGGCCAGGCCGATCGCCGTCTCGAGATCCGGCGTGAGCACGTTGAGGCCGAAACCGATGGCGACCCAGTCCGGTGCGGCGCCGCGCCATCGCGCCTCGACAAGGATCCCGGCGAGCTTGCGGCCATGCACGTAGAGATCATTCGGCCACTTCAGCTGGATGGCGGAGCCGGCGAGCGAGTCGAGCGCACGCGCCGCGAGCAGGCCGCAGCGCAGCGAGAGGACGTCGAGCGCCCTGGCATCGCTGGGCCGCTCGATCAGCGTGAGCCAGACGCCGGCTCCCGGCGGAGACTCCCACCGCCGCCCCTGCCGACCGCGTCCCGCCGTCTGACGGTCGGCCAGCACGAGCGTTCCGGACGGAGCGCCAGGCGCGATCTCGTGCGCCACGTCGAGCGTGGAGCCCACGGAGTCGAACAGGTCGACGCGAGGTACGCCGAGGCGCCGGGCGAGGTCCGACGCCGAGATGCCATCGTACGCGAGCGCGCCGACGGCGTCAGCGGAGGAAGACAAGGAAATACACTACCGCCAATACGATGCGATACCAGCCAAACGCGGCGAAGTCGTGCTTCTTGATGTAGCCGAGGAATGACTTGATGGCGATGATGGCCGTGATGAAGCTGACGATGAAGCCCACCGCGAGCGGGACGTAGTGGCCGGCGATGGCGGAGCGCCCCTTCACGAGCTCGAGACCGCTCGCCGCCAGCATGGTGGGAACGGCGAGCATGAAGGAGAACTCGACGATGGTCCGCTTGGAGATGCCGATGAGCGAACCACCGACGATGGTCGCCGCCGAGCGGGACACACCAGGGATGATGGCAATGGCCTGGAAGAGGCCGATCAGGAGCGCCTTGCGGTAGGTGATCTCGGCGAAGTCGATCTCTTCGGCATCCCGCTTTGGGAAGCGCTCGAAGATGATGAGCGCGATGCCACCGACGATGAGTGTGACGAGCACCACGGTGACGTTGCCGAGCAGGTAGGTCTTCAGCGCCTTGTAGACCGTCAGGCCAATGATGCCGGTCGGGATGACGGCGACGACCAGCTTCTTGATGACGTCCCAGTTCCAGAACTTGCTCCAGTAGAGCACCACGACGGACAGGATGGCCCCGAGCTGGATGATGATCTCGAAGCTCTTGAGGAACTCCGAGTCGGCGAGGCGCAGCGCGTGGCCGGCGAGGATGAGGTGCGCCGTGGAGGACACGGGCAGAAACTCGGTGATTCCCTCGACGAGGCCGAGGATGAGCGCGTGAAGCAGGGACATGCAGTCGGAGGTTCGGCTGAGGTGAAGGGCGTGCGCCCTAAGATAGCGCCTGGCGGTAGAAGGCCTCGTACTGGCCGACGACGGCATCCATGGCGAATCGCTCGCGCGCGTCGGCAGCAGCGAGGGTGCTCGCGGCCTGCCAGCGCTCCGGGTCCGCCAGCAGCGCGACCGCCGCGCGAGCCATTCCTTCCACGTCGCCGGCGGCGCACAGCGCGCCCGTCTCGCCGTCGCGCACGACCTCCGGCAGGCCGCCGGCGTTCACGCCGATCACGGGTACGCCGGTCGCCAGCGCCTCGAGCGCACTCAGGCCGAAGGACTCGCTCTGGGTCGGCAGGAGGAAGAGATCCGCGCTCGCGAGCAGCGGCGCGACCGACTCCAGCTTGCCGAGGAAGTACACCGATTCGGAGACGCCAAGTGCCCGTGCCTCCTGCTCGGCGAGCACGCGGTCGGGACCGTCGCCCACCATCACGAGCACGCTCGGAATCTCGCGCGCGACGCGCGCGTAGATCGCCACGACGTCCTGCACGCGCTTCACGGGCCGGAAGTTGGAAATGTGCATGAGCACCTTCCGCTGCTCGTCGCGCTGGTGCCAGATCTGCGGCTCGTAACGCGACCGGTCGTAGACGGTAGGATCGATGAAGTTCGGGATGACCTCGATTCGACAGCCCGTGCAGCCAAACGCGGCCTGCGTCTCGGCGCGGAGGAAGGCGGACACCGCCGTCAGCCCGTCCGACTTCTCGATGCTGAACTTGGTGATCGGGAAGAACGACGGGTCCTGGCCGACGATGGTGATGTCGGTGCCGTGCAGGGTCGTGAGGACACGGATGTCCGGCCGCGTCGGCCGCAGCATCTCCTTCGCGATCCACGCGCTCGTGGCGTGGGGAATGGCGTAGTGCACGTGGAGGAGATCCAGCTTGTGCGCCAGCACGACTTCGTGCATGCGAACGGCGAGGGCGAGGTCGTACGGCGGATACTCGAACAGCGGATACCGGCCCACGTCCACCTCGTGGAAGTAGATCCGCGGGAGGAAGCGTGGCAGGCGGAAAGGCTGCTGGTAGGTAATGAAGTGGATCTCGTGCCCGCGCTGCGCGAGCGCCATTCCCAGTTCCGTGGCGATCGCGCCGGAGCCACCATAGGTGGGATAGCAGGTGATACCGATCTTCACGGGGCCGTCCCCGACCCGGCGTTCCACCAGGCGAGCAGGTGCGCATCGGCGTCCGGCTGCCCCGGATCGAGGCGAGTGGCGTCCTCGTCGGCGAGCTGGTGCCGGAACCAGGTTCGCTGACGCTTGGCGTACTGGCGAGTCTCGATGATCACGCGCTCCATGGCGGCTTCCGGTGAGAGCATCCCCTGTTCCAGCCCACGAACCAGCCGATACCCGCTGGCGTTCCAGGCGGGGGCCGTCGGCGGCACGACCGCCATGAGCTGGCGCACCTCGTCGCGCCAGCCGGCGGCGAACATCGCCCTCGTCCTGGCAACGATGTCACCGGCAAGGCTCGGCCCCGGGTCGAGGACAAGATAGCGCGCGCGCCACCGCGGGACGGTGGCCAGCTCGCGATGCAGGTCACTCAGTCGCCGGCCGGTCAGGGTGGACACTTCAATGGCGCGAAGGAGCTGGGTGCGACCGAGATGGGCGCGTGCGGGATCGAGCTGCTGAACGCGACGCCTCAGCTCGTTGGTGTCGAGGGCCGCGAGGTCGGCTTCGAGCGCGCGGCGCCGGTCGGCATCCATGGGCGGCTCGGCGAACATCACGCCGAAGAGCGCGCGGAGATAGAGGCCAGTGCCGCCGACGACGACGGGCAGGCGACCGCGAGCGAACACATCGCGGATCCAGCGATCCGCGTGCTCCGCCCACCAGGCAGCGGATGCTCGCTCCGTGGGTTCGAGCACGTCGATGCCGTGGTGCGGAAGCCCCGCACGCTCGGCCGCAGTCGGCTTGGCGGTGCCGATGTCGAACCCCCGATAGAGCTGTCGCGAGTCCGCGCTGATCACCTCGATCGGGGCGACGCGAGACAGGCGGAGCGCGGCGCGCGTCTTTCCCGCGGCGGTCGGACCGCAGAGCACGGGCACGACCCGCAGTTCACTGTCTCCCAAAGCGGCGCTCGATCTCGGGCCAGGAGAGCTGCACGATGGT
>DASTGQ010000048.1:0-10224 GCA_035718985.1 Gemmatimonadaceae bacterium | reverse complement strand
TACGCGATCCCCGATGTCAATCCGGGCACCATGCGAGCGAACATTGCCGCCGGCCGGCTCGGGATACGTGTCACGCCAACCTTCATCGTGAATGGCAAAGAGGTGGAAGGGGCGCTGCCACTGCCGCAGTTCCGGCAGCTGCTCGGCGCCGCGTTGAAGGAGGCGCGGTGATGCGGCGGCAGTACATTCTCGCGATGCTCGTGCTCGTGGCCCTGCTGGCCGCGGCACCGTCGTGGAACGACACGACGTGCGACGCCTCAACGCCATTGCCGGCGGCCTTCGAGCAAGGTCCCGGCTTCCTGCAATCTCCCCTCGCATTGGATGTCGTGCCGTGAATGCTGCCGGCCCGGGCGAATCAACTGCTTCAGCAGAACGATACGCAGGGCACATCGGCGCGCACCGGAACTCGTGGTTATCTGACGGGAGCGCCAGGCTTGCCTCGACGCATGCCCCTCATCGCGCCCATCCCGCCCATGCCGTCGAGCGACAGGATGTAGCGCGCAACGTCCTCGAGAGTGCGCTCGTCGAGCGGCAGGGCGGGCATGAGGCCGAAGCGCTGAATCACCATTGGCGGAAGGAGCGAGCGATCGGCTGCCGGGGCGCGCACCCACGCGACGATTGCAGCCGCGGCAGCGCTGTCCGTCGTCCCGCGACGGTAGAACATGGCGACCATCGGGAAGGACGGGGCCTTCGTTGCCGGAGGCGCCAGGGTGTGACAGGCCGCGCAAACGGTCTGCACCGTCTGCCTGCCGCGCTCCTGTTGCGCACTACGCGGGTTGGTGTCCGCGGCCAGTGCGGTGACGCCGGACGTGCGCGCCGCTGATCGGAGCGCGAGCGCCCTCCGGCGCGGGGCACCGGTGCAGGACACGCTCGCGGCGGCGAGCGCGACGACGAACAGCCGTCTCATCGAGGCCTCCCGGGAACGCCGCATCCGTCCGGCGCGGGTGCGGCAAGGGCACAGCTCCATTGTCGTACGGGGACGCCCCGCGCGGTGTCAGTGTATGGCGGACACCGGCCAGCCCGCTCGGACAGCAGGTTGGTGGCGCAGGCGATGCTTGACGGCCAATACATTACTAGGTAATTATATACTCAGTTATAAGCGAAGAATCTTCACCCAGAGTTGCCCCCGATGAATCGCTTCCACATTGCAGTCATGGCCGCCGGACTCTGTTCGCTCGCCGCCGTGCCCGCCAGCGCCCAGCTCACGCTCGGCGAAGCGTTTCGGCATGCGGACCGATCCGCCTACGGCAACCGCATCGCCGCCGGCAGCGCGGCGACGCAGGAGGCGCAAGCCCTCGCGCCACTCAAGGGCATCCTGCCCAGCCTCCGCTTCGAGGCCGGCTACGTCCGCACCACCGACCCCATCGGCGTCTTCGGATCGACGCTGCGCCAGCGCACCGTTTCCCAGGCCAACTTCGACCCGCAGCGCCTCAACTATCCGGCGGCGATCGGCAACTACCAGACGGGAATCGTCGTCGAGCAGCCGCTGTTCAACGCCGACGCCTGGACGGGTCGTCGCGCCGCGGTGCGTGCGGCGGGGGCGAGCCGCGCCCAGGAGGAATGGACGCGGCTCTCCATCCGCGTGGACGTAGTGCGCGCCTATTACGGCGCGGTGCTCGCCGCCGAGCGCGCGACGACGCTCGAGTCCGCGGCGCGCGCCGCTCACGCGCACGTGACGCAGGCCGAAGCGATGGTCCGTCAGGGACTCGTCACCAAGTCCGACGCATTGCTCGCCTCGGTACGTGCCGGTGACATCGATGCCCAGCTCGCCGACGCCGAGGGAGGCGCATCCACGGCGCGCCGGCAGCTCGCCGTCCTGCTCGGCGGCGATGGGGGCGAGCTTCCCCCGGAACGCTCCGCCCCGGCGCACCTCCCCGCCAGTGAGCGCATTCGTGCCGTCGTCTCGGCGGATACGGCGGCGGACGCAGCGGCTCCGCGTGCCGACCTGCGCGCCGCCGATGAAGGGCTGGCCGCCGCGCGCGCCGATGTGCTCCGCGCACGGTCCGCGTACCTGCCGCGCCTCAACTCCTTCGCTCGCTACGACTGGAACTCGGCCGATCGCCTCTACGGCGGCGACCGCAACTGGACGCTGGGCGTGATGGCGTCGTGGAGCCCGTTTGCCGGCGCGAGCGAGCTGGCGGACATCCAGGCAACCGCCGGACGCCTGCAGGCGACGGAAGCGCAGTCGCAGGCCGCGCGAGCGAACGCGCGGCTCGATGCCGAACAGACGCGCACGGCGCTCATCGTCGCGCTGACCCGCCTGGACATCGCGGAACGCGCCGTGGCGCAGAGCGCGGAGGCTCACCGCATCGTGAGCCGCAAGTACGAAGGCGGCCTCGCCTCGGTGACCGACCTGCTCGACGCGCAAGCGGCGGAGACCCAGAGCGCGCTCGCCCTTTCCCAGGCTCGCTGGGGCACCATCGTCGCCGACGCGGAGCGTCTGCGCGCCCTCGGCCGTGACCCCGGAACCCTCCAGTCCCTCGATGACTCCACCGCTGCCGCGACCGACGCGCGCACCAGCCGCTGACGCTCCCATGAGATCAATCGCCATGAAGCAGCAGGTCCGCCTCACCCGGTACTCCCTGTTCGGCGTAACCGCTGTTGCCCTGACGGCGCTCGCGAGCGCGTGCGAGCGCGGTGAACCGAAGAAGGTCGTGACGGCGAAGGCACCGCCGCCCGCCGGCGCCCTCTACACGGTGCGCGACACGGTCGTGCAATCGTCCTTCGACGCGGCGGGGATCGCCGCGCCGCTGCAGCAGGCAACCCTGAGCACGAAGCTGATGGGCACCGTGACCGCTGTGCTCGTGAAGGAAGGCGAATCAGTGGGCGCCGGCCAGCCGCTCGTGCGCATCGACGCGCGCGACCTCACGGCAAAGTCAGCGCAGGCGGCCGCCTCGGTGGAAGACGCGGAGGCGATACATCGTGACGCGCTGACACAGGCGAATCGCATCCGGGCACTCTACGCCGACAGCGCGGCCACGCGCGCCCAGCTCGACGCCGTGGAAACGGGACTCGCGCGGGCCGAGGCCGGAATCCGCGCCGCGCGTGGTGCAGCGGCGGAGTTGGGCGCCGTCAGCTCGTACTCGGTGATCCGCGCCCCGTTCGCGGGGATGGTGACCCACCGTTACGTGGATCCGGGCGCATTCGCCGCTCCCGGCGCGCCGCTGGTGTCCATCCAGGATGCCTCACAGCTCCGCATCACCGCCAACGCGACCCCCGATGTGGCGCGGACGATCCGCCGAGGCCAGGCGCTCGCCGCCATGATCGAGGGGCGACCGTACCGCGCCATCGTGGAGGGAGTGATCCCGGCGACGGCGGGCAACCTCTACACGATCAACGCGCTCGTGCCGAATCCCGGGTGGACGATCCTCTCAGGAAGCACGGCGACCCTCTCCCTGCCGACAGGCGAACACGCCGCCATCGTCGTCCCGCAGAGCGCCGTACGGCGCGAGGGCGACCTCACGGGTGTCACGCTGCGGACGCCGCAGGGCGACGAGGTGCGCTGGATTCGACTGGGGAGCGCGGCCGGCGGCATGGTGGAGGTGTCCGCCGGGCTGCGCGCCGGTGACCGCGTGGTTCTCCAGGCGGGCGCACACACGATAGCCGACAGGAACTGACGATGGGCATCTCCGGACGCGTTGCGCAGTCCTTCCTGCGCTCGAGGCTCACTCCGCTCATCACGGTCGCGTCGCTCGCGGTCGGGCTGCTCGGCATCCTCGCTACGCCGCGCGAAGAGGAGCCGCAGATCTCCGTGCCGATGATCGACGTGATGGTCGCGATGCCGGGCGCGAGCCCGAAGGAGGCGGAGAACCTCCTCGCTCGCCCGGTGGAGCAACGGATGCTCGAGATCCCCGGCGTGGACCATGTCTATACCCTGGCCGGCGACGGATATGCGATGGTGACCGTGCGCTTCAAGGTGGGTGAGGACCAGGAGCGTAGCGTGACGAAAGTGCAGGCCAAGCTCGCTGGCGCGATGGACGAGGCACCGCCCGGTGCAATGCCGCCGCTGGTCAAGCCGCACTCCATCGACGACGTGCCGGTGCTGGCGCTCACGCTGCACTCCCGTGACTACGACGCGAACACGCTCCGACAGGTCGCGCTCCACCTCGAGGATGAGATCCGCACCGTCCCCGACGTGGCGGAGACGTTCGTCGTCGGTGGACAGCCGCGGCAGTTCCGTGTCACCCTCGACGCCGCGCGGCTCGCGGCGAGCGGGATCACGCCGGGCGAAGTGGCGATGGCGCTCAAGGGCGCCAATGCACGGCTGCAGGCGGGCGAGCTCGCGTCGGCGAACGAGGTCTACCGCATCGACGTCGGTGCTCCGCTCTCCACCCCGGCGGAAGTCGGCAGCGTCGTCGTCGGCGTGCGCGGCGGGGCGCCGGTGTACCTGCGCAACGTGGCGACCGTGGAGGAAGGGTTCGGGGAGACCACAACCTACGTCTCGCATGAGGGGCGCACCGGCGCGCCGGAAGGCGCGGTCACCATTGCCGTTGCCAAGCGCAAGGGGGCCAATGCGACGCGCGTGACTCACGCGGTGCTCGAACGCGTGAACGCCGCGCAGGGACGGCTCCTCCCGCGCGACATGACGCTCGACGTGACTCGCGACTACGGCGAGACGGCGGGGGAGAAAGCGAAGGAGCTCATCCTGCACCTCGGCATCGCCACCCTGTCCGTGACCGTGCTCATCTGGATGTTCCTTGGCTGGCGCGAGGCGCTCGTCGTGCTGGTCGCCGTGCCCGTCACGCTCGCCCTCACGCTGTTCGCCTACTACGCGCTCGGCTATACGCTCAACCGCATCACGCTCTTCGCCCTGATCTTCTCCATCGGCATCCTCGTCGACGACGCCATCGTCGTGGTGGAGAACATCTATCGGCACCTGAAGATGGGGGACCGCTCGCCCGAGGTGGCCGCGATCGAGGCGGTGGACGAGGTGGGGAATCCTACGATCCTCGCCACCTTCACCGTCATCGCCGCCATCCTGCCAATGGCGTTCGTGAGCGGAATGATGGGCCCGTACATGCGCCCCATTCCCATCGGCGCTTCGGTGGCGATGCTGGCGTCACTGGCGGTTGCCTTCATCGTGACACCCTGGCTCGCCTATCGGCTGCTGAAGGGACACGTGGCGCACGCCGCGCCTTCTCACGACCGGGCGCACGAGGAAGAGGAGGCGTCCGGCTTCGCCCGCCTCTACGCCCGCGTCATGACGCCGCTGATGGATCGGCCTCGACGACGTCTCGCCTTCTACGGCGGCGTGTTCGGGCTGCTCCTCGTTTCCGTCGGCCTGCTGTTCGTGAAGGCCGTGGAGGTGAAGATGCTCCCCTTCGACAACAAGAGCGAGTTCCAGGTGGTGCTGGACCTGCCCGAGGGGACGACGCTCGAGACGACGAACGCGCTCGGACAGGACGTCGCCCGCTACCTCAGCGCGGTGCCCGAAGTGAAGAGCACCGAGGTGTACGCCGGGACCGCGGCGCCGTTCAACTTCAACGGCCTCGTGCGCCACTACTTCATGCGCTCGGGTCCGAACGTCGCCGATGTGCAGGTGAACCTCGTGGCGAAGGGGGATCGCTCGCGGCAGAGCCATGCCATCGCGGTGGGCGTTCGGCCCGGGCTCGACTCGATCGCGCGGCGCTACGGCGCGTCGCTGAAGGTGGCCGAAATCCCGCCTGGTCCGCCGGTGCTTTCCACGCTCGTCGCCGAGGTGTACGCCGGCGACGACAGCACGCGCCTGCAGGCAGCCCGGGAGGTGAAGCGCGTCTTCGAGACGACGCCCGGTGTCGTGGACGTCGACTGGACGGTGGAGGCGCCTCAGCAGAAGCGTACCTTCCGCGTCGACCGCGTGCGTGCCGCCGAGTCGGGTGCGAGCGTCGAGCAGATCACCCAGACGCTCTACCTGGCGCTGTCAGGTGCGCCGACCGGGCTGGCGATGTCGGAGACGGCGCGCGAAGGTACGGCGATCGTCCCGCGACTGCCGCTCGATCAGCGCTCGTCGGTCGACGCGCTCCTCGCGCTGCCGATCGCCACCGCGCAAGGGCCACAGCCGCTCGCGCGCTTCGTCAGCGTACTCCCGGGCACGATCGAGTCGAACCGGGTCCGCAAGGATCTCCGGCCGGCGATCTACGTCACCGGCGACGTCGCGGGGAGCATCGAGTCACCGGTGTATGCGATCCTCGCGATGAACCGGAAGCTGGATGCCATCCGCGTGAACGGTGCCCACATCGCGCGCTACAACGCGAAGCAGCCGGACAAGCTGTCGGAGACGGCGATCAAGTGGGACGGCGAGTGGCAGGTGACGATCGAGGTCTTCCGCGACCTCGGGCTCGCCTTCGCGATCGTCCTCGTGCTCATCTACGTGCTCGTCGTGGGCTGGTTCCAGAGCTTCAAGATCCCTCTCGTCATCATGGCGCCGATCCCGCTCACCCTGATCGGCATCCTGCCGGGGCACGCCATCACGGGCGCCTTCTTCACCGCGACGTCGATGATCGGGATGATCGCGCTCGCCGGTATCATCGTGCGGAACTCCATCCTGCTCGTGGACTTCATCCAGCTCGCCGAGGCGCGCGGGCGGCCATTGCGCGAGGCGGTGCTGGAGGCGGGAGCAGTGCGCTTCCGTCCCATTGCCCTGACCGCGGCGGCCGTGGTCGTCGGCGGCCTGGTGATGGTGCTCGACCCGATCTTCCAGGGGTTGGCCGTGGCGCTGATGAGCGGGGCCGTCGTCGCCACGCTGCTGACGATGATCGTGGTCCCGATCCTCTACTGGGAGCTGCGCCGGCGTGAGCGGCCCGACCTTCCCGACCTTCCTGCTCCGGAGCTGAACGATGAAGATGCTCATGCTCGTCTACAGCGGTCCCGCGCCGCAGCGAATCTCGTCCCTGCTTGATCGGCCCCTTGCCGGTGGCTACACGGAGTTCCGCAACGCGCATGGCGCGGGGAGTACCGGCAGGCGCGAGGGCTCGCGCGCCTGGCCAGGCGAATCCACGCTCTGGTTGAGCGTCGTGCCCGAGTCGTCGTCGGCCGAGCTGGTGGACACGCTGCGCGCGGAGGCGGCACGGCTCCCAGCGGGCGAGCGGCTGCACGTCGCCGTGCTTCCCACCGAGACGTTCTTCTGATCCCGACCTTCTTCACGAGGCACCGCCATGTGCAACGATCTCGTCATTCGCCGCTTCGCCGGAGTCTTCGTGCTCCTGTCCCTCGCCCTGGGCTACTGGGTGCACCCGGCGTGGCTGCTGTTCACGGCCTTCGTCGGGCTCAACCTGCTGCAGTCGAGCTTCACGCACGTTTGCCCGCTCGAGCGCATGCTGGGACGGGCAGGCTTGATGGGGTGTGCACCGGCAGGGCGCTCAGACCCGTAGCGCCGACGACGCTCGGCCCTTCAGCGTCGCGCGAGCACCTTGCGACGAGCGCTGGTCTCCGCCTCCAGCCTTCCGCACATGATGTCGCACAGGCGGAAGACGTCGCGGTCGGCAAGGCTGTAGTAGACGAACAATCCTTCCTTGCGACGCGTCACGAAGCCGAGCTGGTGGAGCAGGCCAAGGTGCTTGGATGCGTTCGCCTGTCCGAGGCCGGTCGCGTCGACGAGCTCCGACACCGTCACCTCGCCTCCACGCAACGCGTCCAGAATCTGCAGGCGCGCCGGCTCGCCGAGCGCCTTGAAACGCTCGGCAATGATGTCCATCAGCTCCGGCGTCAGCTTGAGATAGCCCACCCTGACCTCACTGTGCAATACTATATTGTAATATAGTGGTATCATCCTGCGACGGCCACCCCCGCGCGAACGGCAAGGGCCCGCCGGGTCAGGGATGCGCCGGCTCCGGGCGCTCCGGTCGCGCGAC
The DNA here is from genome assembly GCA_035718985.1 of Gemmatimonadaceae bacterium. GTDB lineage: Bacteria > Gemmatimonadota > Gemmatimonadetes > Gemmatimonadales > Gemmatimonadaceae > AG11. Next base: position 2,395 of record DASTGQ010000048.1, on the reverse strand, counting down.
GAGATAATATTGCGACGCGTTCGCTTCGCCGTCTTCCGACACGATGAAGCCGCCCGCGGCGAGAAGCGCCGCGCTCCGGACCTGGCTCAACCGCTCGTGCATGGGCGGTCCCATCTCCTCCTCGCGTCGCTGCCATTCGAGGACGACGAGGCGGCCGGTGGGGCGGAGGATTCGCCGCACTTCGTGCAGGAACGCCTCGGGATGCACCAGTTCGTGGAGCACGAAGGCCAGAAGGGCCAGGTCCACGATACCATCGGGGATGGGAATGCGGCTTTCCCCGGCGAGAATCGGGCGGATCTGGGGTGGTAGACCGCGGCTCTCGAGGACGCTCAGCATTTCGGGAGAGATGTCGGTGGCGTAGACGAGACCCGCGGCGCCGACTCGCGTCGCCAGTGGGAAGGTGAAGAACCCGGGACCCGCTCCGAGGTCGGCGACGGTCATCCCCTCGTGCACCCCGAACTGTTCGAGCAGCCGGTCGGGCACGAGAAGCGACTGCCGCTCCGGGCTGACGAGCCGCTCCCACTTCTCCGCGGGAAACTTGTGTCCGTGCCCGCCCTCGTCCCCTGCATGCTCGCGCGCGCTCACGGGTGCCCCACGTCGGCCAGCACGCGCTCCAGTCGGCTGCGCACTTCGGTGGCAAGGGGGCGGATCCTGTCATTCCCGGCGAGCGAGAGCGCCTCCACCGGGTCCAGCGCCGCCACGACGCTCTTTCCCGGTTGGTCCGCCGCGTAGACGACGACGTTGCAGGGGAGAAGGAGGCCGATGTCCAGCTCCTCGCTCAGCGCCTTGTGAGCGAGCGGCGGGTTGCACGCGCCGAGGATGACGTAGGGCCTGAAGTCGACGTCGATCTTCTTCTTCAGCGTCGCCTTCACGTCGATCTCCGTGAGGACGCCGAAGCCTTCCTTGCCCAGCGCCTCGCGCGTACGATCCACGGCTTGTTCATACGGAAGGTCAACGGTAGTAGAGATGCCATAACGCGTGGTCTGAGCGGACATCGTGACTCCTTGCACGGGGATCCTCACACGACTGCTTCCTCAACATGGCGCACGCGCTGCGAGATGGTGTCCGGTATCTGCTGACCGATTCCTCGTCGGCCGATGCCCGACAGACGGTGGCGGCAATTCGCGCCATCCTGGGGACGTCTTCGCAACAACCCGTCCAGCGAGGCACCCCATGCTCAGTTACGCCGACCTCATCACGCTGGAACCGTCGCTGCGCCGGAGTCACGTGCTCAGCGTCTACGTGGAAGGACAGACGGACGATCCTGCCCAGCGGGACCGGTGGCGCCTGCAGCTCGAGAAGGCGCTGGAGGCCGAGCGGAGCCGGCTGGCCGACGCATCGCGTGAGGACCGCGAGAGATTCGCCACCTGCGTCGGAATGCTCGAACGCGAGCTCGATTCAGCCGGCGTGCCCGGTGCGCGCGGTGGGTGGGTCGCCTTCATCACGCCCGAGGGCGCGTGGTACTCCAAGTCCGTCCCGATGCGGTTCGCGACATCGGCGGTCTGGGGCCGCGGCGCGTGGGTCGCGCCCTACGTGCAGGCCTTGTGCGAGGTGCACACGGTATTCGTGGCCGTGATGGACGCCCGGGCCGTCTGGGTGTACCGGTATCGACACGGGGAGCTCGACCGTCTCGACGAGCTGCATGCGCACCATCACGTGGATACGCCGCTGCACATGGGCGACACGTCGCGCGTGGGCTTCCACTCGGGAACGCGCGGCGTTACCGGGCACGACGCAGCGCAGCGGGCCCACCTCGAGGGAACACGCCGCATGCTGTCCGAGGCGGCCGAGCGGATCCACAAGCTCGCCGAGGAGGACGGGTGGATCGTGCTGGGCGGCATCGCGAACGTCGTCGCGAGGATGACGCCGTTGCTCGCGCCCCTTGCCGACCGCGTCTCCGTGGCCGACACCCTCGATGTCCACTCCTCACCGGCCGAGATCGCCGAGGCGGCGCGGCGTGGTGCTGCGGCGTTGCGCGAGCGCCACGAGCTGGGGGCGGTGCACGAGATCGCCCACTCGGCGGAAGCGGGCGCACTGTCCGCGCTCGGCGAGGAGACGACGCGCAAGGCGCTGGAGCAGTCATGCGTGCGGGAGCTCTACCTGAGCCCGACGTTCATCGACCATCGGCCCGAGGCGACATCCCGAGCGCTGCGACGCGCGTTCGACCAGTCCGCGCACGTGGAAGTCGTCACCGGGAAGGCCGCGCAGCAGCTCGACGAGCTGGGTGGGATTGCGGCGCAGCTCCGCTACCAACCGTGTCCGCGCCCGCCCGACAGACGTTCCCCCCGCGCCGACCTACCCTCCGCTTCGCCGTAGCGCGGCTCACCAGCGCGGCACGAGTCGGAAGCGTCGCGTCCGCGGCGTCAACATGCATCGACGAAGTCCCCATGACGGA
>DASTGQ010000047.1:0-7929 GCA_035718985.1 Gemmatimonadaceae bacterium | reverse complement strand
TGGCCGCCATCGTCACGCCGGCGCTCGAGGCAGCGGGGCTGGCCACCGAGAGCGAGCTCGATGCGCGCCGGTCCTGGTACCTGGCGCTGCTCGAGCTGCTCAAGGTGCGCGCGCGCACGGTGGACGACATCGTGCGGCAGGCCGCCCCCTACCTCCAGGATGACATCGCGTACGATCCCGAGGCCGTGGCGAAGCAGTGGAAGGATCGCGCCGGCACGGCGACGATCCTCGCGGGCGTTCACGATGCGCTCGTGGCGATGCAGGGCTGGGAGGCGGGCACGATGGAGGAGGCGCTGCGCGCCCTCGCCGAGCAGCTCGGGTTCGGAGACAAGGCGGGTAAGATCTTCCAGCCGCTTCGCGTCGCGCTCACCGGCCTGAGCGTGAGCCCGGGAATCTTCGACGTGCTGACCATGCTCGGGCGCGAGCGCTCGCTCGCCCGCATCGCCGCCGCCGTCCGCCACCTGCGCAGCGCGCAGCCGGCAGCGACACCCTGATGCGTACGGAGCCGTACATTGCGGCGTCGCGCTGGAGCGCTACATTAGCGCAGAATTTGCGACCATCGGGGTCAGCCAGCGCGACGCCCGGCGTAGCCTCCAGTAGTGCCGGTGACAACAGATGACTGAGCCACTCACGCCGCTCGAGCGACGGGTCTACCACTACCTGATCGACTTCCTGGCGGAGAACACGTACCAGCCCAGCATTCGGGAGATCGCGAAGAAGTTTCGCATCAAGTCGACGAAGACGGTCTCCGACCTGCTCGCGTCGCTCTCCACCAAGGGCTTCATCGAGCGCGATCACTCGCGCTCGCGTGGCGTCCGCATCATCGGCCAGACTGGCCAGGCCAACACGCAGCCCGTGCCGTACTACGGCCGCATCCATGCCGGCGAGCCGGCCCTGCTCCCCGAGCACCGCGTCGGCTTCCTCACGATGGACCGGCGCTTCCTCCCCACGGACGACGTCTTTTTCCTTCGCGTGAAGGGCGAGTCCATGATCGGGCGAGGGATCTTCGACGGCGACTACGTGCTCGTCTCTCCCTCCACTCGCGCGAAGGACGGCGACATCGTGGCCGCACGGCTCGGCGAGGATGCGACGGTCAAGACGATGACGCATCGTGGCGCGACCATCGTCCTCGAGCCGGCCAACGAGACCGAGCGCGCCATCGAGGTGGGACCACGCGACGACTTCGCGGTGCTCGGTGTGGTGTGCGGCGTCTTCCGTCCGTTCATGGAGCGCGAGCCGCAGCCCGTCATCTCCCTCACGCCGGACGCCGACCTGGTCAGCTAGGGCTCGCCCACGTGTCCTTCGGCGGCGAGTCGCTCCTGCCGCTCCTTGTCCTTCCGCTCGCGGATCCGCTTCACGGCGTCCTTGAACTCCAGGTCGTGATACTGCGATGCGGCGTGCTCGGCGATCTCCCCGGCATGCGTGCCGACGAGCCGGTCGTTGAGCTTCTCACCAGGATTCCCCTGGATGCGCAGCGGCAGCGCGGCCAGCACCGCGCTCGGGATGGCGAACTTGCCGAGGTAGATCTTGTTGCCATCCACGCCCCACTTGCCGCCCCCCTTCTCGAACGTCCAGTCGCCCGGCTTCTTGCCACCCGAGGCCTTGGCCACCGAGTCGTTGTAGGCGTAGATGATGGCGTGGATGGCGCTGTCCGTGCGCTGCGCCTGGGTCTTCGGCACCGGATACCACTGACGCGGATCCACGCTCAGGCGCGGGTCCGCAACGCCGGGGACGATGCCCGTCGTGGGACCGATGCCGCCGCCGCTGCCCGTCCCGCCCACCACGCCGCCGGGCGTGCCGGCAGCAGGCTGCGGAGCCGCGACCGTGGTCGGGACACTGGGTGGTGCGACGAGTCCGGTGCTCGGACGTTCGGCGCGCGCCGGTGCACCGGTTCCGGTGCCGCCCACGGCGCCGCCGGCCGGCGGCGAGACAGCCACGTAGGTGATCCGCTCCACGGCGGGCGCGGGGACGGCCGGGCGCGGGAGTGAGAGCAGGTCGTAGTGGAACGCCATGTTGAGCAGCACCACGGCGACCACCGTGTGGACGGCGATCGAGAGCAGCAGCGAGCCCGAAGGCCGGCGCATGGTCACGTGGCCGCGCCCACCGCGCTCATGGCGCCGAGCAGGCGGCCCGCACGCTGCGCCGCCTCGGTGATGCGTTGCGGCGACGTGATGAACGAGATGCGGAAGAAGCCTTCGCCACCCTCGCCGAACGCCGAACCGGCCATCACCACCACGCCCTCCTCCTCGAGCAACCGGTCGGCGAACATGGCCGACGGGATGCCCTCGGGCAGGCGGATCCACAGGTACATCGTCGCGCAGGGAACATCGCAGCTGAATCCGGCTTCACGGAATGCCTTCACTGCTGCGTCGCGCCGCTCGCGGAAGATGGCGACATTGCCGGGGACGAAGTCCGCCCAGCTCTCGATCGCCGCCGCGCCCGCCGCCTGGACGGCCATGAACTGGCCGGTGTCCACGAACGACTTGACCTTGGCGAGCGCTCCGGCGAGCTCGGGGCGTGCCACCGCCCAGCCACTGCGCCAGCCGGTCATGTTGTACGTCTTGGACAGCGAGTGGAACTCGATCGCCACCTCGCGCGCGCCCTCGATCTCGAAGATGCTGGGCGGGACGTAGCCGTCGAACGCCAGCTCGCTGTACGCGTTGTCGTACACGAGCAGCATGTCCCGCTCGCGGCAGGTGCGGACCACCCGCTCGAGGTAATCCACCGGAGCGATGGCGGCCGTAGGATTGTTCGGGTAGTTCAGGTAGAGGATGCGCGTGCGGCGCAGCACGTCCTCCGGGATCTCGTCCAGCTCGACGAGAAAGTTGGTGCGGGGACGGAGCGCGTAGCGGTAGGGTTCCCCGCTGCTCAGCAGCGTGCCGCCCTGGTAGGAGTTGTAGCCGGGCTCGGGGATGATGCCCACGCTGCCGGGCTCGAGGTACGCGAGGGCGAGATGCGAGATCCCTTCCTTGGAGCCGATGAGGGGCACGACTTCCGTCATCGGGTCGAAGCGCACGCCGAAGCGCTTCTGCATCCAGGCGGAGATCGCCTCGCGATACGGCACGTAGCCCAGCCCGAAGCCGTAGCGCATCAGTGAAGGCTCACGGAGTGCCTCCGCCATGCGCTTGACTGCGGCCTCCGGCGGCGCGAGGTCGGCGTCACCCGCGCCCAGGTCGATCACGTCCACGCCCCGCTCCAGCAGCGCCCGCTTCTTCTGCGGAATCTTGGCGAGCGGATATTCTGGCAGCGTGGCAAAGCGTGAGGCGAACGGCGGCACTATTCGTCGGTGGTGACAGGGTTGCTCACGCGGCTCACGCCGCCGATCTCCACTTCTACCACATCGCCCGGTGCAAGGGTCCCGACGCCGTCCGGCGTGCCGGTCAGCACGAGGTCGTTCGCCTCGAGCGTCATGATGCCGGAGATGTACGCAATGAGCGCTGGAATGTTGAACACCATGTCCGACGCGCGACCCTCCTGCCGAACCTTGCCGTTCACGCGCGTCGTCACGGTCAGCGCCGAGAGGTCGGCGGGCACCGCTCCGATGCTGCCGATGGCGCAGAAGGTGTCGAACCCCTTGGCCCTCGTCCACTGCGAGTCCGACCTCTGGAGATCGCGCGCCGTCACGTCGTTCGCGGCCACGATGCCGGAAATGGCGCGTCGTGCCCGCTCCGCCTCCACGCGGCGCAACCGCTCGCCGATCACGACGCCGATCTCCCCCTCGTATTCCACCTGCTTGGACACGCGGGGCAGCCGGATGGATTCCCCCTCGCCAATGAGGCTCGACGGGGGCTTGAGGAAGAGCAGCGGCTCGGCGGGGACGTCGTTGCCGAGCTCCCTGGCATGCGCGGCGTAGTTGCGGCCGACGCAGACGATCTTGGAGGGCGGAGTTCGCATCGGCGAAAGATAGCGCATTCGCCAGTTCGGACTGCCACTACGGTAGACGGTATACGGCGCCACTTATCGGGCACGACGTACCGTCCCAGGTGTGGCGTACCATACTCCGCTCTCTGGTACCGGATACCACCTGCCTCTTACCGCTGTGTCAGCTCGGCCCTGTAGAAATTCCTGACCTCCTCGCGCGCCCGAGCCCACGGGATTGCCACGCGCCGCGCCCCCGGCAGCTCGTCCAGCAGTCCGCGCCCGTAGCGCTTGGTCACGATGCGCGGGTCGCCGAGCACGACCACGCCACGATCAGTGCCCGTGCGGATGAGGCGACCGAACCCCTGCTTCAGGCGAAGCGAGGCATGCGGCAGCATGAACTCGACGAACGGATCCCCGCCCCGTGCGGCGATTGCCTCGCACTGGGCGGCCGTGACCGGCTCGGTGGGAACGCGGAAGGGCAGCTTGGCGATGACGAGGCCGCGGAGCGCGTCGCCGGGCACATCCACGCCCTCCCAGAACGACGCCGTGCCGAGGAGGATTGCCTTGCCGGAGGCACGGAAGCGCGCGAGCAGCGCGTCACGACTCTCCTCGCCGTGCACGAGCAGGGGCCACCGCCGCTCCGTGCCGCGCGCGCGCAGTTCGGTCGCCATCTGTCGAACCTCGCGATGGCTCGTGAAGAGCACGAACAGCCCGCCGTCGGAGTCCTCGGCCACGTCGAGCACCATGCGCGTGACGGCGCGACGGTGCCCATCGGCGTCCACGTTCGGCGCCGGCGTGTCGGTGGGGATCACGAGCAGCGACTGCTGCTCGTACCGGAATGGTGACGGGAACACCGCCGTCGTCGGTATCAGCTCCGCGTCGTCGAGCCCGAGGCGACGCGCGAGGAAGTCGAAGCGCTTCGCGTCGGTCGCCACGTCGCCGCGGGAGGCGGTGAGCGTCGCGCTCGTGACGATCGCGCTGTCGAGCCTCTTGAAGAGGTCCTCGCGCAGGATCGGTGCGAGATCGAGCGGCACGGACGAGACGGCGACCGAGCGCTCGCGTCCGCGTACCTCCACCCACCGCACGCTGTCGTCGTCGGGCGGCGGAGCGAGCGCGCGGCGCAGTCCGTCGCCCGCCGTCTCCAGGCGGCGTGCCACGGAGCGCATCTCGTTCATCAGCGGCGCCAGCGCCTCGTCCAGCTTCGTGCTCCCCTCGATGCGGTCGCGCACGACGCGCAGTCCGTCGCGCAGCATCTCGATCTCGCCCAGCGTGTCCTCGAGCGCCCGGGTGAGCCCCGCCTTCCAGATGGCGTGCGTGGCGAAATCCTGGGTGAGTCGTACCACCGGCTCGCCCGCTTCCTGGATGAAGGTGTCGAGCAGGTCGAACAGCAGCGCGCTCTTCTCGCGCAGCCCGTGCACTGCCGGCTCGAGCCTCGACTCCAGCAGGTCGTAGCTCGCGGTGCTGAGCAGGTCGCTGCTGGCGGACAATCGCGTCGCCAGCGCGGGGAGGAGGCCCTTGCCGCGGCGATCGAGCCGGTTGACGAGCCGCTGCATCCCGCGCCGGGTGACGGTGCAGCCGAGGTGCGCCGCGGCAGCCTCCTCGAGGTGATGCCCCTCGTCGACGATGAGGCGGCCGTACGCGGGCAGCACGGCGGCGTCGCTCCAGTTCTGCGACGCGCGGCGCACCGCCACGTCCGACAGCAGCAGGTGATGGTTGACGACGATCACGTCCGCTTCCGCCGCCGCGCGACGCGCCTTGAACACGAAGCACTCCTCGAAGTGCGAGCACTTCATGCGCGTACAGATGTCGCCCTCCGCGGAGACTTCGTCCCACACTTCCGGGCGAGGTGGCGTCGGCAGGTCCGCGAGCGAGCCATCCGACGTGCGCTCGGCCCACGCCGCGATGGCCTTCAGGTCCGCGGTGGTGCCGTCCTCGAACAGCTGCGCCGCGCCCTCGGTGGCCTGCGCGAGCCGCGCCTTGCACAGGTAGTTGCGCCACCCCTTGAGGAGCGCGAAGCGCACCTTCTGGTCATCGAGCGCCCGCGCGAGGAATGGCAGGTCCTTGCCGACGAGCTGCTCCTGCAGGTTGATCGTGTTCGTCGAGACGACGGTACGCTCGTTGTTGGCCGCGGCCCAGCGCAACGCGGGCACGAGGTAGCCGAGCGACTTGCCGACCCCGGTGCCCGCCTCCAGCAATCCCACGCCGCCCTCGTTGTAGACGCGCGCGATCGTGGCCGCCATCTCCCGCTGGCTCTCGCGGTCCTCGTAGCGTCCGTGCTCGCGCGCCACGGGCCCCTGCGGGCCGAGGTCGGCGGCGATGCGCCTGGGGTCGATGCGCGACTGCTGCTCTGCCCGCGGCACCTCGACGACGACGTAGCACGCCTTCGCCTCGTTGTCGATGATGCCGAAGCCGATGCCGTCGTCGTGCAGCCGCGCCGCCACGTCGTAATCGGCACCCGACGGCTCGAGCACGCCGGACGGATGGTTGTGCAGCAGCATCTCCCCGCGCCGGGCGAACCCGGGAAGCGCGAGCACGCTCTGCACGTCGCCACGTGCCACCACCCGCGCCGTGGCCACCACGCCGTCCTGATCCAGCGTGCAGACGAAGCAGATCTCCCGCCCCCCGGCCAGCCGGATGGCCGCCCGCATCCCCGTCGCCGCCGCTGGCGCGAGGCGTGACGTGGACGGCGGCTTGGGCGCTGGACGAGGGGACATGGGACACTGAAGATACACCGAAAGAGAGCGTAGGTGGGTAGGTGGGTAGGTGAGGACGGATAAGGATGAGGGGTGATCGGCTTCGCCGATCACCCCTTTCCGAATTCTTCCCACAACCCACAACCCACCTACCCACCTACCCACCTACCTCAAGTTTTCAGTGGCTTCTTCCTCGCCGCCGGAAACAGCACGTTGTTCAGGATCAGCCGGTAGCCGGGGCTGTCCTTGTGGAGGGAAAGGTCGGTGGGCGGGTTGCCGATGGCGTGCTGGGGATCTTCCGGGTCGTGGCCGCCGAGGTAGGTCCACGTGCCCTTGCCGTAGTCGCCGTGGATGTACTTCACCCACGGTGCGCCCTCTTCCGTGGCAAGCACGACGTCGCCCGGCTTGAGCGTTGCCTTGGTGAACGAGGTCGTCACCCCGTAAAAGTCGTTGATCACCGAGCGGTGATCCTGCACGAGCATGCTCGGCACGGGGTCGAACTTCGCCGAAAAGTTGAACAGTGTGAACGTCCCGAGTGGCTGGCGGCGGCCCGGCACGTTCACCTGGTGGCCGTCGATGTCGCTCATCGAGTTCACGTAGGGCGACTGCTCCAGGTGCGCGTCGCGGAAGGCGAGCGTGCGCGACCATTGCATCTTGGCGTCGGCCTGCGGGTCCATCGGCGTGCCGTCCGCGAACTCGCCCGCGATGTCCACGTCGTGGCCGGCGATCGCCAGCTCGAGCGTCTCCGTCGCGCCGCACATGGCGAAGAGGAACCCGCCGCGCTCCACGAACTGCCTGATGTGCTCCGCGACGTCCTTCTTCAGCGCCGGCACGCTCGGGAAGCCGAGCCGCCGCGCCGCGTCGTTGCTCGTCGCCACGAGCGCGCGGAACCAGGGCGCATCGCGATAGCCGAGGTTGAACTTGTTGTACTGGCCGGTGAAGTCCTCGTGGTGCAGGTGCAGCCAGTCGTATTTCGACAGGTCACCGCGCTCCACCTCGTCGTCGTAGACGGGGGTGAAGTCGATGCCGGCGTAGTTCAGCGCCAGCGTGACGGCGTCGTCCCAGGGCTGCGCATCGCGCGGTGTATAGACGGCGATGCGTGGGGCCTTCTCCAGCGGGACGCTCTCCATGTTGCCGCCCGCCATCTCCTTGCGAATGGCGGCGAGCTGCCCGTCGCCGATCGGTTCCACCGCGATGCCGTCGAGCGCGGCCTGCTTCCGGAGCGTCGGCACGTCGGGCAGCAGGAACGAGCCGCCGCGATAGTTGAGCAGCCATTCGGCCTGGAGGCCGTTCTTGATGGCGTTGTAGGTGAGGCCATACGCCTTGAGGTGATCGGTCTGCGCGTCGTCCATCGGGACGAGCAGCCGCTGCGCGT
>DASTGQ010000046.1:0-6140 GCA_035718985.1 Gemmatimonadaceae bacterium | reverse complement strand
AGCGTCTGCAGCGGCGAGACGTTGCGCAGCGCCACCAGCGGGCGCAGCGCGAAGACGAGTGCGACCCACACGCCGACGAGGAGACCGGTGACGATGGCCGCAAGGTCAGGGGTGATGTGCACGTCCACGGGGAGGAAATCGGCCAGCACGTGCGGCAGCGCGAGCTGGAGCAGGACGCCGAGCAGCGCACCGGCTGCGGCCCCGACGAGTCCCATCGCCACGGCCTGGAGGATGTAGATGGCGAGGACCTGACGGCTCGTCGCGCCGAGGCACCGCAGGATGGCCACGGTGTCGATCTTCCGCATGACGAACGCATTGACACCGCTCGCCACACCCACGCCGCCCAGCAGGAGCGCCACGAGGCCGATCACGCTCAGGAAGTCACGAAGCTGATCGATGGCCTGGGTGAGATTGAACTCCGTCTGTGCCACGGTGCGCGCGCGCACGCTGGCGGAGTCCAGCACCGGGCGCAGGCGGCCGATGAACTGGCCGCTGCTGAGCGTCGGCGGGAGCTTGACCAGCGTCTCGCGATCCGAGCGACTGCCGAACTGCAGCAGGTCGGTTTCGGCGACGAAGCGCGCAGGGATGTAGATGCGTGGACCGATGGCCGACGCGACACTGACGTCGCCGGGCACGCTGACGAGCGTACCGATGATGGCGAAGCGCGACTGCCCGAGCGAGAGCGTGTCCCCGACGCGTGCGCTGAGCGAGACGAGCAGGGACGGATCGACGATCGCGACGTGTCCTGATTGCAGGCGTGACCACGCGTCGGCTGGCGCGGTGAGGATGCTGCCGTAGAAGGGATAACCGGGCGTGACGGCGCGCACCTGAGCGAGGCGCGTGCGTCCCGTGCGATCGACGAGCGCCATCGAGCCGAACGTGGTGATATCGGCGTACCGGACACCCCGGGCGCGCATGCTGTCCAGCGCACCCGCGACGCGCTTCGTGAATGGCTGACGCGACGAGAGCGAGATGTCGCCGCCAAGGAGGGCGCGTGCCTGCTCGCGGACGCTGCGCTGCGTGTTGCTGGCGAAGGAGTCGATGGCGACCAGCGCGGCGACGCCGAGCGAGATGGCCGACATGTAGAGGAGGAGGCGTCGCCGCGCGGTGCGGCTTTCCTTCCATGCGAGCGAGACGAGCGGCGCGCGGGGCACGATCGTCACTCCGTGGGCGACGCCGCGGTCGTCGTGTCGCTCACGACCGCGCCATCGGCGAGCCGGATCACGCGCTGCGCGCGCCGCGCGAGCGCGAGGTCGTGCGTGACGAGGACGATGGTCGTGCCGGACTCCCGGTTCAGCGTCTCCAGCAGCTCGACGATGTGATGGCCGGTGTCGCTGTCGAGGTTGCCCGTCGGCTCGTCGGCGAAGAGCAGGGTAGGCGCATTGCTGAACGCCCGCGCGATGGCGACGCGCTGCTGCTCGCCGCCCGAGAGCTGGTTCGGGAAGTGATGCGCGCGGTCGGCGAGCCCGACTCGCGCGAGGAGCTCGCGTGCGCGTGCTGGCGCGCCGTCGTCGCCGCGGAGCTCGAGCGGCACCTGGACGTTCTCGAGCGCGGTGAGGGTAGGGATGAGCTGGAAGCTCTGGAATACGAAGCCCACCTTGGCCCCGCGGAGCTGCGCCCTCTTATCTTCCGATAGGCGAGCGAGGTCGGTGCCGTCGAGGAGCACGGCGCCCGATGTCGGGGTATCCAATCCAGCGAGCAGGCCAAGCAGCGTCGTCTTTCCGCTTCCCGACGGCCCGACGATGGCGACGAAGGCGCCGTCCGGCACGGAGAACGACACGTCGCGCAGCACGGCGAGCCGCTGCTCGCCGCTCTGGTATTCCTTCGTCAACCGGACGGCCTGGAGCATGAGCAGAGAGACGAGAGCGTTGGCGGCGCTGCTGGCAGCCGCTATGACGGCGTGCGGCAACGGGACGAAGGAAAATAAGCCGACGACGCAGTCCGCCGCCGACGCAGCGCCGTCGGTCGCTCCGGTGGATACGGCGCGTGATTCCGCCAAGGGCACGCGGCCGGCGATCGTGTTCCTGGGTACCTCGCTCACGGCCGGGCTCGGGCTCGATCCGGACAGCGCGTATCCACAGCTCCTCCAGCGGAAGCTCGACTCGGCGGGGGTGGCACTGGAGGTGGTGAACGCGGGCGTGAGCGGCGAGACGGCGGCCGGACTGCTGCGCAGGCTGGACTGGGTGCTGAAGCGGCCGGCGTCGGTGATCGTGGTGGAAACCGGCGCCAATGACGCGTTGCGCGGGCAGCCGGTGGACGCGACGAAGGCGACGATCGGGAACATCCTCGACCGGATCGCGCAGGAGCAGCCACGCGCGCGGGTGTTCCTCGTGCAGATGGAGGCGCCGACCAACCTTGGTGCGCGTTACACGAAGGCGTTCCACGCCATGTACCCGGCACTCGCTACCGAACATCACGTGACGCTGTTGCCGTTCCTGCTGGATCGCGTGGCGGGCGTGCCGTCACTGAACCAGGCGGATGGCATTCACCCGAACGACAAGGGCGAGCACATGGTGGCGGAGAATGTGTGGCGGGCGATGGAGGGGGAGCTGCGCAGGCAGGTGGGTAGGTGAGTAGGTGAGTAGGTGAGTAGGTGAGTAGGTGAGTAGGTGAGGATGGGTAAGGATGAGGGGCATTCGGCAAAGCCGAATGCCCCCTTCCGATTCCCAAGCCACATTCCCACTTACTGACCTACCCACCTACCAGTTGCTGCTCCCGCAAATCCGATGTAAATTCCAAGGCTGTCCTACTTTACGTCAATTTCTGCAGGGGTATCCATGGCTGTTCCGGCCACGCAAATCCGCCGCGGCATGGTCATCGTCTTCGAAGGCGAGCCGGTGCGCGTCATCGAGTTCCGCCATCACACGCCTGGCAACCTGCGCGCGATGGTGCAGGCGAAGCTCAAGAGCCTGCGCACGGGCTCGAGCTTCGATCACCGTTTCCGCGCCGCGGATTCCATCGAGCCGGCGTCCATGGAAACGCACGAGCTCGAGTACATGTACGATTCGAGCGGCACGTACCACTTCATGAACACGTCCAACTACGACCAGATCGAGATGGACGAAGAGGCACTCGGCGACAACGCGCCGTGGATGCAGCCGGGGATGAAGATCCAGGCGGAGTTCTACGAGGGACAGCCGATCGGCGTGCGCCTGCCGAACTCGCTGACCCTGGAGATCGTCGAGACGAATCCGGTGATGAAGACGGCGACGAAGACCGCGTCGACGAAGCCGGCGAAGCTGGAGAACGGCGTGACGGTGAACGTCCCCGAGTTCGTGGCGACCGGCGACAAGGTTCGCGTCAACCCGACGACCGGCGAGTACATCGAGCGCGCGAAGTAATCGCGCTCCGCTCGGCCGCGACGACATCGGTCGTCACGGCCGAGCACGCAGGACGGGCAGTTGAAATGACGTCCTCGGCCGGTTAGAATCATTGTTCTCTACGGCTTGTGCAGCGTAGGGGCCGCACCGAGGCGGTGACCACGGTGACTGTAGCTCAATTGGTTAGAGCACCGGACTGTGGCTCCGGGGGTTGCGGGTTCAATTCCCGTCAGTCACCCCTCAATGCTGCGAGGGGGAAAGCCCCGGCTGGAACGGTAGGACGGCGGGGGCGGACCCCCGGCGGTTTAGGTCCGTAGCTCAATTGGTAGAGCACCGGTCTCCAAAACCGGCGGTTGGGGGTTCGATTCCCTCCGGGCCTGTAAAAGAAGGACCGAAGGACCGGAAGTCAGAAGGACCGAAGGACCGGAAGTCCGGAGGACCGATGTTTGACAAGATGGATTCTCCCGGAGTGCAGCTCCGGGTGCGAAGGCCACGGCGGTATCGTCTAGGGGACTAGGACGGAGCCCTCTCAAGGCTCAAACACGGGTTCGAATCCCGTTACCGCTATTCGGCAGACGTTGTGGCCCGTTCGTCTATCGGTCAGGACGGCACCCTTTCACGGTGCAGAGAGGGGTTCGATTCCCCTACGGGCTATGGTGAAGAGTGAAGCCCGTAGGTCCCGACGCGCGGTGCGCGTGCGGGATGAGGGTACGGAAGCACGGACGGATGGGTTGAAGAGCAGGACCGCGGTGACACGCGGTGCAGGAGATCGGATCGGTGATGGCGGCACGCATCACGGAGCCCCGATTGTGTGAGGGGCCGTAGCTCAGTTTGGTTAGAGCACTCGACTGTCACTCGAGAGGTCGCGGGTTCGAGCCCCGTCGGCCCCGTTGGATAGAGTAGGTAGGTGAGAAGGTGGGCAGGTGGAGAACTGCAGTTGTCGACATTCCCACTTCCAGACCTACCTACATAACAGCAGTTCGCAGTTGCCCTGGTGGTGAAACTGGTAGACACGCCATCTTGAGGGGGTGGTGCCGCAAGGCGTCGCGGTTCGAGTCCGCGCCAGGGCATGCAACATGACCAACAGCATCAACAGCACCATCAGCACGTGTTCACAACACCCGCCACAGTAGCTCAGGGGTAGAGCACTCGATTCGTAATCGAGCGGTCGTGGGTTCAATTCCCACCTGTGGCTCTGTGGAGACATCGGTACGGCAAGCGATCGTTGTCGCGAGAACGCCCCATCGGCTTGGACCGATGGGGCGTTCTCGTTTTCGGGCTCAAGGCGGGGAAGCGCTCGACGCCGCGTCAGCGCCCGTCGATGGCTTGCTGGATGTTCTTTTGCAGCACCTGTTCCAGGGCGCCGGTGGACGCGCATACGATGGGATCGCTGGCCGCGCCGTCGTTGGTGCGCAACGTGGCGCCCACGTGGGTGATCACCTTAGAGCCTCCCGAGCCGTTGTCGGCCACCACGGACATGACGTTCGCGTAGACGCGGCCGTTGTCGACGTGGGGGCCGGTCATTCCCGATCCGCAGTCGAAGAATTCGGCGATCGGTCTCCCGATGATGCGCCGCGGCACGAGGAAGCCCGCATTGCCGTACTGTCCAGCCGCGCGATCGTTGGTGGTGGGAAGGATCCCGAGCGTGGTGTACGCGTTGACGAGCGCGGGCCACACGCGCGACGGCGGCGCCGCGAACGTGACGTGGTCATTCTCGTCGGCGGTGGACTGATGCACGACCCTGCCGTTGCTGTCCACAACAAGCACACGATCGGGAGACGGGGCGGGCGACGGAGACGCGCCGGCGCAGCCTGCTGCGCCAAGCAGGACGAAGTACAGGACGGATGATCGCATGGCAACTCCCGAGTGACGGCATCGGCCGCGGCGGCCGCGTCGCTACGTTGTGGCTTTGGCCTGGCCGACGCAAGCACACGCGTCACCGCAGACGCAGTCGTGCTCCGGGGTTGCGTCGCGGCGCGGAGTGCCGCTGCTCGCCTTGTACCCCCTCCGCGGCCCGGGTATATTGCAGGCGCCGGCGTTGGCCGGTCCTGCGGGCGTAATTCAGTTGGTAGAATGCCAGCTTCCCAAGCTGGACGTCGCCGGTTCGAGTCCGGTCGCCCGCTCCTTGATTCACAACCAATTGTGCACGCTGGCGAAGCGTCTCACGGTTCCCGGGTAACCCGAGGGCAACCACGAGGCGCTTCTTCGCGCGGGTCTGTGCCACTCGGCGCGAGAGCGCTCTATGCGGTGTTCGCCACGCGACGCCGGATCTTGGGACGACCGATCCGCCCCGGTATTCGCTTCGCGCGGGCCCACGACTTCAGGACCGCGACGTCGCCGGCGAACTCCAGCTTGATGGTCGTGTCGATCGCCCGAACGATCTTGCGGGCGCGGCGCAGCGCCGCCGGAATCGCGGCGGTGGCCCGCGACCGCCGCGCCATGGCGGTGTCGGGATTCTCGGTCTTCGCGGCGAGCGCCTTGGCGACTGCTTCGAGGCGCGCGATGGAATCCCTCGGCAACCCGGTCCTGTACAGCGTCTTGAGATGCGGCCGAACGTGCTTGACGATCCGGGTCGTCGCCTCCAGCAGGTCGCCGTTCTTCGCGTTGGCGTGCGGCACGCGCACGTCATCCTCGATGCCGGGCAGTCCCTCGAGGGCCACCACGGCGTGGCTCGATATCCTGAGCAATTGGTGCCGAATGGCCCGTCGACAGCTTTCGATCTGCCGCCCGGCGAGGCCGAGGTTCTGGCTGCCGCTGAACTGTATCTGATCCAACTCGGCGATCGCCTTGGCGGCCTTCTCGAGTTCGGCGCGAAGTGCG
>DASTGQ010000045.1:0-2908 GCA_035718985.1 Gemmatimonadaceae bacterium | reverse complement strand
CGAGCCGCTGCGCGCCGAGCTCCTCGCCGGCACGAGGCCACGCCCCTCACTCGCCCCCTTCGCCATGCTCGCCGGCGCACTGATGGCGCTCGAGACGATCAAGCTCCTCGCCCACCGCGACACGGTGGACTGCCGCGGCGTGTTCCTGAACCCGTGGACCCTGCGAGTGGAGCGCCCGAAGCCAGCCTGGCTCTCCTGGCCTCGGGAGCGCATGGCGAGGAAGAAGCTGGAACTGCTCGTGAGACGTGAGCCGTGAGACGTGAATCGTGACTGCGGCTGCAGTTACGTCTCACGTCTCACGATTCACGCTTCACGTTCAGTACAGGTAGACCTTCGTTCCCACCGGCACGTTGTCGTACAGCCACTCGATGTCGTCATCGTGGAGGCGTACACAGCCGTGGGTGACGGAGCTGCCGATGGAGCTCTTGTCCGGCGTACCGTGGATCTGGTAGCCGTCGCCGAGGGCGAGGCGGTAGTGGCCGAGCTCCCCCTGGATGGTGCGATGCTTGGTGCCGGCGGGCGGGATGAAGAGCGTGTTGTCGAACACGATGTGCTCGTCGAGCACGAGGGGGATGAACTCGGTGCTGCCGGGCTGGATGACGCCCACCTCGTCGCCCTGGGTGGTCAGGATGGTGCCACCGCGCACGCGCACGCGCTCCCCGCGCTGCAGGTACCGCAGCTTGAGCCCGTATTCGTTCGCCACCTCGGCGTAGTGCCATTCGGGCGGCGTCCACGTGGGCTCCTTGTCCTTGCGAAGCACGGTGCGCACGCCGCGCGGCGTCTCGAAGTGCCAGGTCTTGTTGCCGTAGCGCAGCGTTTCGTTGCTTGCCGTGGCCGCCGAGGCGGAGCGGAGGGTGTCGCCGTCGTTGATGACGTAGAGGTGATGATTCTCGACGTCCACCACGATATGGAAGCCGGTGGCTTCCTCGGCCGCCTTGCGGGCGGACTCGTACTCCAGGCGCTCGCGCCTCGAGTCGAAGGTCGGGTGCACGCGTGCCGCGGCCGCTGTGCTGTCCGCCGTCGCCGTGGTGGCGGCGCTGTCCGCCGCCGTGCGCTCATCGCCACGGAAGGTCACCTTCCGGATGACGTTCATCACCCAGTTGTGCCGCGGCATGGAATCCACGGTGACCGGCAGGCTGTCCGTGGTGGACTGCGTGGCGGACACCGGCTGCTGCGCGGCGGCGGGAAGCGAGACGGCGAGCGCGGAGGTGACGACGAGCGCGAACCGGGAAAGTCGGAGTGACTGCATTCTGCACCAGCGGGGAGAGGAGGCGGCGCGGGGCGCCGCGGATAATCGGTACGACGGGCTGCACCACTCTCCTATGCCAGTGGCATGCCGAAGAACGCGTGAAGCGTGAACCGTGAGAGGCGGGACGTGAGGCGTGAAGCGTAAGTGCAATGGTAGACGACGCTTGGGGCGACATCCCGTCACGACTCACGCTTCAGGCTTCACGCTTCCCAGTCAGTCTGTTCCGGGGTTCGGCAGCTGCCCGTCCACCAGGAACTGCTGGCGCGCGAAGGCGAAGGTCTCTCGGCGGAAGTAGTCGCTGCGGGTGACGTCCACCCGCTCGCGCGAGGCGGCGCAGTGCCAGCTCTCCAATGAAGTGGGCCTGGACCTCCCGAACACCTTCGGCGTGAACGCGGCGACGTTCACGCCTTCATCGATGTCGCGCGCCGACGGATAGCTGAACGCCTCCACGCCGGCCTGCCGCAACTCGGCGGCGAGCGCCTGCGTCCCGCTGTAGCTCACCGGTGACGCGATGATGCCGTGAAAGGCATCGAATGGCGGCGCCTCCAGAGCCACCCCGGAATCCGTGCGCAGCGAGGCGCGAAAGGCGGTGAGCGGTGTGGTGAGGGTGCCGAGCTGCGCCGACGAGCCCTCGAGGAAGAGGAGGCGGTAGTACGCCACCTCGGCAAAGGCGGTGCGGCGCTCGAGCGAGCCGTACCAGATGCCGCGCTCGTGGCGCTTCCCGAATCGCGAGCCGTGCCGGAGCGGCGGATAGCGGAAGGGAGTGAAGAGCAGGTAGTGCATGCGCCCGCCCGTGAGGTCCGGGGGCTTTGCCGAGTCGATCAGCTCCTCGAGCAGCGCCTGCTCGTCCGCCGAGTCCACCAGCTTGCGCGTGGAGACCTGGTGCTGCGACTCCACCACTCGCCAGGGCGAGAGGTGGAGCGGGCGCAGCTCAGAGTCGCCCGCGCATCGCGTCCAGATACTGGACGACATCGACGAGTCCCTCGACGGTGCGGATGCGGTCGGCGGGGAGGCCGCCCAGGTGATGGTTCTCGGCGTGCAGCCACGCGCGCGCCTTGACGTCGTCGCCGCCGACGAGGGCATCGAGCGAGCGGTAGAGGCGCAGGAAGAGGAGGGCGAGCTCGCCTTCCTTGGTGGCCGGGTCCAGCCCGCGGCCGCCGCGGAGCCGCGACACCGACGCCTCGCTCGAACCAATCACCGCCGCCAGCTGTCTGTTGCGCAGGCCCAGGCGTTCGGCCGCCGCGAGGGTGGCTTTCGTCAGGACGGCTCCAGCGTCTGGCCGGTCGGCGACGGCGGCGGAGTGGCTCATTCACTTGCAAGTTTATCACGCTTCTCATGCATATGCAAGACGATTCACGTCGAGTCTCCAGCTGGAAAAGCGAGAGGAACGGAAACGGCCGGGAAGAACCGCAAGGGCCTGGTCTGTTCCTCTCGCGATCAGGGCTCAGCTCGGCGAGGCTAGGCGGCGCATGGAGGCATCCCGAACGAGGAGAGAACCCCGGCGTTTTCTGTTTCTTCCGGCCCTTTCCGCTCCCCCCGCTCTTCAATTGAAAACTCGCTCTTGACAGAATTCGATTTCTGCTGAAATATCAACACGGCTGATTTTTCAACAGGATCTGCACGACCACCTCGTCTCGACCTCGACATGACCAGCTTCCC
>DASTGQ010000044.1:0-6362 GCA_035718985.1 Gemmatimonadaceae bacterium | reverse complement strand
CGGTCCACGCCGAGCAGGATCGCCACCCCTTCCACCGGCACTACCCGCATCGCCGACAACGTGCTCGCCAGCACGATGAAGCCCGAGCCCGTCACGCCGGCCGCCCCCTTGCTCGTCAGCATCAGCACGCCCAGCACGCTGAGCTGCTGCCCGATGGAGAGGTGGATGCCGAAGGCCTGCGCCACGAACAGCGCCGCCATCGACAGGTAGATGGATGTGCCGTCCAGGTTGAACGAGTACCCCGCCGGGATGACCAGCCCCACGACGGTCCGCGAGCAGCCGTAGCGCTCCATCTTGTCGAGCATCCGCGGCAGCACGGCCTCGCTCGACGACGTGCCGAGCACGATGACGATCTCCTCGCGGATGAACTTGAGGTATGCCCAGAGCGAGAAGCCGTACCAGCGGAGGATCAGGTTGAGGACGATGAAGATGAACAGCGCCATCGTGAGGTAGACGTCGAGCATCAGGCGCCCCATCGGGAGCAGGCTCCGCACGCCGAACGCCCCCACCGTGAACGCCATGGCGCCGAAGGCGCCGATGGGGGCCACGCGCATGACGATGCCGACGATCTTGAAGATCACCTGCGCCAGCCGCTCGAGCAGCTCGGTGAGCGGCTGCCCGGTCGCACCGAGCGAGGCGAGCGCCACGCCGAAGAGGATGGCGAAGAACACCACCTGCAGCACGTCCCCCTTGGCGAACGCGTCCACCGCGCTCGACGGCACGATGTGGGTGAAGAAGTCGACGAAGTGCATCTCCTTCCCCTGCGCGGCATAGGACGAGACGTCGCCCGTGGCGAGCGAGCTGACGTCGAGGCCCGCGCCGGGCTTCGTCACGTTGACGACGACGAGCCCGATGGCGAGCGAGATCGTGCTGACGATCTCGAAGTAGAGCAACGCCTTGCCCCCCACGCGCCCGACCTTCTTCAGGTCGCTCATGTTGGCGATCCCGAGCACGATGGTGAGGAAGATGACCGGGGCGATCACCATCTTGATCAGGTTCACGAACACGTCGCCGAGCGGGCGCATCGCCCGGGCGGTCTCGGGCGCGACGAGCCCGAGCACCACCGCGAGCGCGATGGCGACGAGGACCTGGACGGTCAGGTTCCGATGCAGGGGACGGGGCACGTTTTTTCAGGACGAGAGCAAGGGCGAGTACTTCGTACGCAGTGCGAAGTACTGAGACCTGTGGGCGGACCCCAAGAATGCACGGCGGGCCGCCCGGTCGGGAGGCTCATCGCCAGCGCGTCCCGACGGAGCGGCTGGCGGCACATTGGTGGAGCCGTTCGATAGGTCCGAGTACTGGGTGCGAAGTACGCAATACTCGGGTTAGCAGTGCTCTTTTCCCGTCCCCCTCAGTTCTGGTACATTCCCTGCACCCCACCCCAGCAATCCCAACCGGCGGCCCGAGCAATGTCAGGATTCATCAATCGCTTCTTTCCCGAGAAGATCTTCTCTCACAAGATCGATCCGGGCGCCGAGCGTCGGCTCCGGCTGGCGCAGGCGCGGGCCGAGGAGTCCATCATCCGCTCGCACGTGGACAACGCGCTGATGTTCGTGGACACCCTGGCCGAAGACATGACCTTCGACCGGGCGATCGACTCGTACATCCGGCAGATGTCCATTCCCGAGCCGCTGGCCAGCACGGTGGCTACGCGTACGCTCGTCATCCTCGGCCAGGACCTCGTGCCCTATCGCCGCCGCTCGCGTGAGGAAGGCGCGGCCGACGTGCCCGAGGATTCACGTCCGCCGCTCAGGATCGGCGACGCCAGCGCCGCCCGCGCCCGCCGCGGTGCGTAGTCGCACCGGCTCCTCTGCGATCATCTGGACGGAGGAGCCTCGACGAAGGGAGCTGCACTTAGCCGAGGGACACATCGGGCCGTTTCGGATTCATGCGGCCCTCTTCGTTCCTACGGCTTCTTGCTCCTCTCGTCTGCCGAGTTGATCGCGCGGATGCTCACTTCGTGCGTGTTCCGGATCGCTCGTCCGTAGTCGACACCGCGCAGCTGCTCGGCCGCCTCCGCCAGCGAGTCATCTTCCAGCGCCTTCACGTCCCGAAGGTCAAGCAGCGAGATCACGAACAGGATCGTGACCAGCACCGCAGAGATCACGCAGTACGTGCAGATCGCATGGATCACGAACAGCTCCAGCGAGGTGAGCCAGAGCGAGAAGAGCGCCCCGAAGCCCGTCATCCCCACGAGGAGCTGCGAAGGACGCGGGCTGTCTGCCAGCGAGGCGCCCAGCCCCGCGAGTGCGACGATCAGTACGGCGAGGTAGAAGCCCACGCCCCATACGGCGACCGGCGCACCGAACAGCGTCGCCCACTTCGACATCTGCACCGTCTCGCAGGAGCCGATGCTGCACACGAGCGTCCCGATGTACCCCAGCTTGTAAAGGCTCAGATAGATCGCGACGAACAGGCCCGCCAGCGAGACGAGCGCGGCGAGCATGCGCTTGTTCATGGTGCCGGCTTCGCGGTGACGGGGCCAGCCGGCGCGGCGGATGGCGCTGCGGCGCTCGCGGAGTCCGTCCGGGCGGGCGCGGTCTTCATCGCCTCCTCGACGTACTTCCTGAATGCGTCATAGGGCAGCGCGCCCGGCACCACGGTGCCATTGAAGATGACCGTCGGCGTCTGTCCGATGCCTCGCCGTTCTCCTTCCTGCTCGCTCGCCTGGATCTGCGCGCGATGGGCGTCGCTGTCCATGCACGCGCCGTACTTGGTCATGTCGAGACCGATCCCCTTGGCGAGGTCGGCGATCGGACCACGCGGCCGGCTCGTCGCCTCGCCATTCCACTTGTCCTGGTTGGCGAAGAGGGCGTCGTGCATCTCCCAGAACTTGCCCTGGTCGTTGGCGCACGCCGCGGCGAGCGACGCGTCCCAGGTATTGCGATGCATCTGGAGCGGAAAGTCGAGGTAGCGGATGCGCACCTTGCCGGTGTTCACCAGCTCCGAGCGCACCTGCGGCTCGGTGATCACGGCGTACTGTCCGCACGCGGGGCACTCGAAGTCGGCGAACTCCGTCACCTCCACTGGGGCGTTGGGCGAACCGAGCAGGTAGCCTTGCGCCTTGAGCGCGGGCAGGTTGGGATCGATCCGCGTGACCTGGGTCTTCGGCCGCGAGGCCACCCACGCCAGCGCGACGATGCCCACGATGGCAACTGCGGAGAGGGCCAGCCAGAAGCCGCGGCCCGGGCCGCTCCGCTTGGCGGACGTCACCACTCCGGGGCGTCGTCCCCGTCCTCCTTCCACTCCTTTTCTTGCCATGATTCTCCCTGCTCGGCGCGTTGGATGGCTTCGTTCACGATGCGGCGGCTGTCCGCCACTTCGGGGGTGTCGTAGGTCGCGCGAACCTCGTAGTGAAACAGCTCGCTCTTCACGTCGCCGATGAGCCGGGTGAGCTCGGCCGGGTTCGCCAGCAGGCGCCCCTCGGCGTCGAGCTCCCGGATGCGATCGGCCAGCGCGCGAAGCAGGTCTTCCAGGTTCCGGGCGCGTCCGTCGTCGTACGTCTGGTCCGACATGTCGCCGTCTGGTCGGGAGTGGACGGCGAGGCCGATGCACGTCTGGGGGACATCGTGCCTCGCCGGAAAGCTAGAATGGTATTCGCGTCCCGCAAGCAATGGGCGCGCATGCAGGGACCGCTCGACCGCAGCCCTCCGATACGCGACGGCGCGGGGCGTGCATTGGTCACGCAGCGGACTTGACCGCGGCCCCGCGCGCCACCAGCATGCGGCCACCATACGGTCAGCATCTCGTTCGGCCAGTCGCCGGACATCTTCGTTCTACCCCGCATCGGGAAGGAGGGCTCCATCGACGCCGATCTGTTGCGCATTCCCGTGGGCCCCGGCTCCATCCATGTGGAGCGCTATGGCCACGGAGGCGCACCCATCGTGCTCCTGCACGGCTTCGGCACCTCGAGCTTCGTGTGGCGGAACATCGCCCCGGAGATCGCGCTGGCGAATCGCACCGCGTTCGCGCTCGACCTGTTCGGCTACGGCGAATCCGATCGTCCCTTCGACGCCGATTACGGCATCGCATCCGAGGCCGAGCTCGTGGACCGGGCCCTCACGGCGATGCGGCTCCCCAAGGCCACCGTCGTCGGGCTCGATCTCGGCGGCGCCGTGGCGCTCCGCCTCGCCGCCAGCCGCCCCGAGCGCGTGGAGCGCCTGCTGCTCGTCAACCCCATCGCCCTCGACGAGATCCCCGCTGGCGATATCACCTCGCTCCAGCGGAACACGGCCCGGTTCGCCATCCGGACGTCACGCAGCATCCTCGGCGCCGCACCCATCCTGGGCGACGTGCTCCGGAAGAGCGTGGCCGACGAGGCGCACATGCCCGACAAGCTCGTGGCACGCTACCTCGCCCCGTACGTGGGTGCGGAGGGGCTGGAGCATCTGCTCCTCCTCGCCCGCTCGATCGACGACGAGGACATGGAGGACGCGGAGCTGGGCT
Organism: Gemmatimonadaceae bacterium; assembly: GCA_035718985.1. GTDB lineage: Bacteria > Gemmatimonadota > Gemmatimonadetes > Gemmatimonadales > Gemmatimonadaceae > AG11. The sequence goes on along the minus strand of DASTGQ010000044.1, from coordinate 1,916 downwards.
CGCTGCCGCAGCCCACCTTGATCGTGTGGGGCGACAAGGATCCGTGGGTGGACGCGAAGTTCCCGGAGAGGCTCGCTGACACGATCCCCGGGAGCCGCCTCGTCCGCCTGCCCGGCGTGGGACGGCTGGTGCCGGAGGAGGATCCGGAAGCGCTGGTATCGCTCCTCCTCGAATTCATCGGCGCTGCCGCGCTGCGGGACTGATTTCTGCCCTGGCATGACGTGCGAGATGGACCCGGATTCGTTATATTGACATGTCATTCAACCCTACAACCGATTACATGGCCAGAGCGCAGCGCAATAATTCGAATCGTCGTTATGCAGGACCCGCGGAGCCTTCGCCGTTCGAGCAGGCCCGCGACGAGCTCTTCCAGCACATCATGCGGTGCGGTGTCGTGGGTGCCCAACCCGAGCACGTCGAGGAGTGGTTCGCCGACACCATCAAGTACATGACCGAGCGGTTCCCCGAGCTGAACGAGCAGCAGATCGCGGAGCTGAAGACGCTGGGCCTGCGTTTCGCGCAGCCGCCCAAGTCGCGCACCGAGAGTGACGCCGCCTCGGCGGCGTGATCCTCCCGGCACGACGGAGACTGGATCAGCAGGTTGAAAACGAAACGCCCCCGGCTACTCAAGGGGGCGTCCGCGTTTTCGGCACTCACGGCCTTACCGCAGGAGGCGCTCTCCGCGGCGCAGGATGACGCCGATGCGCGCTCCGCCGCCGAGTCCCACCTGCAGTGCCGGCACGAGTCCATGGGTCGAGCGGCGTCCCTCCAGGTCGGCCGCCACGAGCAGGCGCGGACGCACGTGGTCCCCGGGCTCCGCCCGTGCGCTCACGCCGCCGCCCACGGACAGCCCGTACGCGCTCTGGCGAAAGGGATCGAGCAGGAAGCGGACGAGCAGGTCGACGCGCGCGTCGGCGCGGCTCGCCGAAGGTGGCACCGCGCCCGTCGCCGCTCCGACGGCGCCGTCCAGTCCGACGCGCACGTAGTACCCCATCGGGATCTGGAGACCGGCACCCACCTGCACCGCTGGTTGGTGCCCCGCGATGACGTCGAGCCTCGCCTCGGGATGCACCGAGGGCGTCGAGAGCTGGGCGCGCGCCGCGACGGCCACCAACGGCACCAGCACGAGCGCGCTCGACACGCGCACGCGCGGAGTCACGTGGTGACCCTGGCGCGCCAGAGCGCGAGCGTGTAGTCCACGATGGACAGCACCGAGGCCGCGGCCACCGCGGCGAGCAGCACGGGAACCGCCTCCGGCCACGCCAGCACGGACAGCAGCGTGAGGAGCTGCAGCACCGTCACGATCTTTCCCAGCCGACGCGCCTTGAACTGCACGGGACGCAGCCAGGCGATGGTCTTCGCCACGAGGAAACCGACCGCCGTGGCGAGGTCTCGGGAGATGAGGATGAAGTACGCCGTCGTGCTCAGCGCCCCCGTGAACAGGAAGGTCCCGACGACGGTGAGCACGAAGACGCGATCGGCAATCGGATCGAGGAGCGCCCCCCAGCGCGACGTGGCCTTCACGCGTCGTGCGAGCCATCCGTCCAGCATGTCCGTCACCGCCGCGGCCCCGATGAGCCCAATGCGCGCCTCCGCTGCGCCCACGGCCACGAAGCCGGCGGCGAGGACGAGGCGCGACGCCGAGAGGAGGTTGGGAAGCTTTCCGATGGTACGGCGCGGGGTCATCGTCGTGAATGATAACTGGCACGCGTCGCCGGCGCGCCGTGCCGCGGCATCGGCATTGCTCCTGTTCCTGCCACTCTCTACCTTGGCGCCCGTGAACTCCAGCGACCATGCGCAGGCCGATTCGATCACGCACGTCACCGCCGATCTGGCGGGCATCGGGTCCGGCCCGCTGCGCGATGCGTCGCTGCTGAGCGGACTGCTCATTGCCGCCGCGAGCGCGGCGGGCCTCA
>DASTGQ010000043.1:0-2851 GCA_035718985.1 Gemmatimonadaceae bacterium | reverse complement strand
GGATCGCCTGGCGCTCGTGAGTGATCGTGGGAAGGCGATCGGGGAGGACTACACCCTTGCGCTCGCCGCCAGGGTCGTGCTGAGGCACCGTCGCGGGCCGCTGGTGACCAACCTGTCCACGAGCCTGGTGGTGGAGGCAGCGGCCCGGGAGGCGGGGGTGGAGATGGTTCGCGCGCCGGTCGGGGAAGTGAACGTGGCGGTGCGGATGCGTGAGGTGGGCGCGGCGGTGGGTGGGGAGGGGAATGGCGGGGTCATCCTTCCCGAAGTCCACCTGGGGCGAGATGCCCCGATCGGCGCGGCCCTGCTCCTGCAATTACTCCTCGAGGAACGTCGGCCGCTCTCGGCGATCGTGGACGCGCTCCCGCGCTACGTGATCGTCAAGGACAAGCTGGCGAGGCCGAACGCCAGCCTGGACGCGGTGTATGGGGCGCTGGAATCGGCGTTCGGTGATGCCTCGGCCGACCGTCAGGACGGGCTGCGGCTGGCATGGGCGGACCGGTGGGTGCACGTGCGACCGTCGGGCACCGAGCCGATTGTCCGCGTGATCGCGGAGGCGCCGGACGAAGCCGGAGCTCGCGAGCTCGTGCGGCGGTCGCGGGAGCCGCTGGATGCGTTGGCCGGCGCGGCTGCGCGGAGCTGATCTCTCATTCGAGGTAGACCACATGTGCGGAATCGTCGGATACATCGGCCTGCGTGAGGCCACGCCACTGCTCGTGGACGGCCTGAAGCGACTGGAGTACCGCGGCTACGATTCGGCGGGCGTCTCGCTGATGAACGGCGCGGGGCTCGAGACGCGAAAGGCCAAGGGCAAGATCGCGATGCTGGAGTCGGCGATCGGGGAGCACCCGATCCACGGCAAGGTCGGGATCGCACACACGCGCTGGGCCACGCACGGTCCGCCGAACGAGTGCAACGCGCACCCGCACACGGACTGCACGGGCAACATCTCGGTGGTGCACAACGGCATCATCGAGAACTACGGCCCGCTGCGCGCGATGCTCAAGAAGACGGGGCATACGTTCGTGTCGGACACCGACACGGAAGTGCTCGCGCACCTGATCGAGGCGGCGTTCGACGGCAACCTCGAGGAGGCGGTGATCGATGCGCTCGCCCTGGTGGAGGGGACGTACGGGATCGCGGTGATCTCGGCCGATGACCCGGAGAAGATCGTCGCGGCGCGGAAGGGCAGCCCGCTGCTGATCGGGATCGGCGAAGGCGAGAACTACGTGGCGAGCGACGTGGCGGCGATCCTCCAGCACACGCGCCAGGTGGTGTACCTGGATGACGGCGAGATGGCGATCGTGACGCGCGACGGCTACCGCGTCTGCGACCTCAACGCGCAGACGGTGAAGAAGGGCGTGAGCCGCATCGACTGGGACCTCGACCAGATCGAGAAGGGCGGCTTCGACCACTTCATGCTCAAGGAGATCTTCGAGCAGCCGCAGACGATCCAGAACACGATGCGCGGGCGCCTGGTCACGGAGGAGGGCTTCTCCAAGCTCGGCGGCCTGAACCTCACGAAGGAAGAGCTGCAGAACCTCGACCAGATCATCATCACGGCGTGCGGCACGAGCTGGCACAGCGCGCTGATCGGCGAGATGATGATCGAGGACCACGCGCGCATCCGCTGCGAGGTGGAGTACGCGTCGGAGTTCCGCTACCGGAACCCGATCGTCACCGACCGCACGTTGTGCGTGGTGATCTCGCAGTCGGGCGAGACGGCGGACACGCTGGCGGCGATGCGCGAGGCGAAGCGCCGCGGCGCGAAGACGCTGGGCCTCGTGAACGTGGTCGGCTCGACGATCGCGCGAGAGGACGACGGCGGCATCTACCTGCATGCCGGGCCGGAAATTGGCGTGGCGAGCACCAAGGCATTCACCAGCCAGGTGATCGCACTGGCGCTGCTCACGCTGAAGCTGGGCCGCCTGCGGAACATGTCGGTGGTGCAGGGGCGAGAGGTGGCGCACGCCATGGAGGCACTCCCCGCGCAGATCCAGGACATCCTCGACCGCGCGCCGGAGATCGAGAAGATCGCCGAGGCGTTCAGCGACGCGACGAATTTTCTCTACCTCGGCCGGGGCTACAATTTCCCCGTGGCGCTCGAGGGCGCGCTGAAGCTGAAGGAGATCAGCTACATCCACGCCGAAGGCTACCCGGCGGCGGAGATGAAGCATGGACCGATCGCACTGATCGACGCGAACATGCCCGTGGTGTTCATCGCACCGCACGACTCGGTGTTCGAGAAGGTCGTGTCGAACGTGCAGGAGGTGAAGGCGCGTGGGGGACGGGTGATCGCCATCACGAGCCGCGACGAGCCGTCGCTCGAGGGGAAGATCGACTACGAGTTCCGGATCCCGCAGACGATCGACATGCTGAACCCGGTGCTGGCGGCGATCCCGTTGCAGCTGCTGGCCTACTACATCGCGGCCAAGCGCGGGTTGAACGTGGACCAGCCGAGGAACCTCGCGAAGTCGGTGACGGTGGAGTAGAGGGGGTCGGTGCGGGGTGCCGTCTTGCGACGGCACCCCGCAGCGCCGATGATTGAGCCGTCCCCACCTCCCGGTACTCGACGCTCATGGCTGCTCCTTCTCTCCGTCCGCGTTCCGCCACCGAGCTCGTGGACGCCGCGTTCCAGATCCTCCGCGCGCACTACGGACAGCTCGTCGTCTGCTCGGCCATCGCGTACCTGCCGATGCTGCTGCTGCGGCTGTTCGTCATCGGCGACACGACGCGCTTCCTGAACGGCGACTCTGCCGCCCTGCGATCCGGGATGCTGCTCACCTCCCTGTGGACAGTGCTGGGGAGCCTGGTCACGTATTCGCTCATGAGCGCCGTCCTCGTGGTCATGACG
>DASTGQ010000042.1:0-6595 GCA_035718985.1 Gemmatimonadaceae bacterium | reverse complement strand
GTCCGTTGCCGGAAGATGTCCTCCAGCAGCTCGCGGTAGCGCGGGCCAAGGAGGATGGTGTGGTGCGCGAGGTCGGGGTAGGTGCGCCGCGTGCCGAAGTAGCCGACGAACAGGCTCATGGACTGCCGCACCCGTGAGATGGTGCGCGGTGTGTACCGCCGACGGTGCGCCGGCGCGATCATGCGCGAGTAGACCCACGACGGATCGGCATTGCTCACCACCAGCTCGCAGGGCAGGCGTGAGCCGTCCGCGGTGACCACGGCCACGGTCCGTCCGTGCTCGACGATGATCTCCTCGACCGGCGTGCCGAGTCGCAGCTCGACGCCCAGCTCGAGGAGCAGTTGCACGAGCGCGTTCACCACGCTCGTCGTGCCGCCCATGGCGAAGTGCACCCCCCACTTCCGCTCCAGCCAGTGGATGAGCAGGTAGATGGAGGGCGTGCGGAAGGGATTCCCACCCACGAGCAGCGGCTCGAAGGTGAACGCCTGCCGCAGCCGCGGGTCGCGGATGTAGCGCGACACCAGTCCGTGCACGCTGCGATAGCTCTGCAGGCGCAGCATCGCCGGCAGCACGCGCAGCATGTCGGAGAGCCTGTCGAACGGCTGGTCGGCGAGCTGCGTGAAGCCCGTGTCGAAGATGCGCTTCGACATCGTCGCCAAGCGGCGATAGCCGTCCACGTCGCGCTCGTCGAAGCGCGCGATCTGCGCGAGCAGGCGCTCCTCGTCTCCCGAGTAATCGAGCGCGCTGCCGTCGTCGAACAGGATCCGGTAGAACGGATCCACCGGCGTGAGCGAGTAGTAGTCGCGCGGGTCGCGCCCCGCGAGCTCGAACAGCTCGGCGATGAGGTGCGGCGCCGTGATGACCGTGGGCCCCGCATCGAAGGTGAAGCCGTCGCGCTCGAAGACACGCGCGCGTCCGCCGGGCTGGTCCAGCGCCTCGAGCACCGTCACCTGCCACCCCATGACGCGCAATCGGACGGCCGCCGCCAGGCCGCCGAACCCTGCGCCGATCACTACGGCTCTTCCCATCTCGAACCCCCGAGTCTGGGCAGAAAACTGGACAAACTCTGGACACATGTCAAGATTATGTCTAGCCATCCACCAGTAAGCTGGACACAGGCATGGACAAACTACCTGCTCTCAACTCGGGCAGCTCGGCACCTGGACGCGAGCTCGTGCGGCCCGCTCCCGGCTCGGCGCGCGCCGCTGAGGGCGCGACTGGGATCTTCAGCGCACGCAGGGAACGGGTGGACCACGTCGCGCTTGCGACGGTCTACCTCGTGTCCGCGTTCTCGCTCGCCGGCTTCGCCACCTTCGGGCGCCACCCGGAGCGTCTGGCCAACGCGCCGCTTGCGGCGTCGGTCTATGGCTGGATGCTCCTGCTCGCGCCGCGCGTGCAGATCCTCGTCGCCTTCATCGCGCTCGCCGTCGTGCTCACGCGTCACGCGGCAGCTCGCTGGGTCCCCGTGTTCGTCGGGCTCTACGTCCTCTCGCTCGCGAGCGAGCTGTCGGGCACCACGCTCGGCTTGCCCTTCGGTCCCTACCACTACACCGCCGCACTCGGCGCCAAGTGGTTCGGGCACGTCCCGCTGCTCATCCCGCTCTCCTGGTTCTTCATGGCGCTGCCGTCGTACGCGGTGGCACGCCGGCGCTTTCCCGAGCCGCGCCAGGTGGTGCAGCGTGTCCTTGCCGGATCGCTCCTGCTCCTGAGCTGGGATCTTTGCCTCGACCCGGCGATGAGCCTCGTCACCAGCTTCTGGGTGTGGGGCACCGCAGGGCCGTACTACGGCATGCCGCTCCTCAACCTCGCCGGCTGGTACGTCACGGGGCTGGTGCTCATGGTTGCCCTCGCCTGGCTGCGCACGGATGACTGGATCTCGCGCCTCTCCCTCCCATGGCAGGTCGGCTTCTACGGCGCCAACCTGCTCCTGCCGCTCGGCATGAGCGTGGTGGCCGGGCTCTGGGGTGCCGCCACGACGACCGTTATCGCACTTGGCGTCTGCTGGCTGATCGTTCATCCGCGCAGCGCGCGTCACGGAGGCACCAGTGGCGCACGCTGAGGAAATGCGAGTGGAGGTGCAGGACGCAGCCTTAAGTGCGCCAGTGGACCTGCACGTGCTTCACGCCGTACCGGCGCTGCGCGAGCTCGCCGAGCCGTATGCCTATCTCGCGCGACACTCGCGCTCCTTCCGCTTTGCGGCGGCGCTGCTTCGCGGCGCGGAGCGTGAGCGCGTGGCCCGTGTGTATGCCTGGTGCCGCTTCACCGACGACCTGGTGGACGCGGCCTTCGTATCCGTGCACGACACCAGGCTGCGGCTCGACGCCTGGCTGGCCTGCTCGCGCATGGCGTACGAGGGGCGACCATGCGGCGTACCCCTCGTGGACCGCGTCATGGGCGAGATGGCCGAGCGCGAGATCCCCTTCTCGTACGCCGAGGACCTCGCCACCGGCGTTCGCAGCGACCTGACGTTCACGCTGTTCGAGGATCTCGCCGAGCTGCGCCTCTACTCGCGCCGAGTTGCCGGGGTGGTGGGCTGCTGGCTCACCGAGCTGCATGGCGTGAGGGATCCGTGGATGCTGGAGCGCGCGTCGGCGCTCGGTGCGGCCATGCAGGTCACCAACATCCTTCGCGACGTCGGCGAGGACTGGGACCGCGGCCGCGTCTACCTTCCGCTCTCGATGATGCACCGCCATGGCCTCGACACGCAGGACATCGGCGCCATGCGGCGCGGCGAGCGCCAGGTGGACCACGCCTATCGCCGCCTGATGGAAGAGCTCATGCAGGTGGCCGAGTCGGGCTACGACGCGGGGCGCGAGGCGATGCGAGGGCTTCCGGCGCAGTTCCGCCACTCGGTCGCCGTCGCCGCCGCGGTGTACGAAGGGATCCACGACGTCATCCGTCGTAACGGCTACGACAACGTGCGCCTCCGCGCGGTCACCAGCACCTCACGCAAGCTCGCTCTCGCCACCTCGGCACTATGGTCGGTGGCGCGCGCCGGCACGCAGGGACGCGCCACGACGGCCTGGCGCAGCGCTGGCGAGGGCACTCGGACCGCTTAACGAGCGGACTGGCCGCAGTCCCACGTGCCGGCTGCCGACCCGTCGTTCAGCACGAACGAGCCGGTGCGACTGTCCGCGTTCACGGTCACCGTGCCGAGCCCGCCGTACGTGTCCTCGAGCGCCGTCTTGCCGAGGTAGACCATCACGATGACGTTGCGGTACTTGCCCGGCCCGGTGTAGGGCGCCTTGCTCGCGTGCATCTGGTCGGCCATCGCCGAGCGCGGGCCGATGGTGAACGCGAGGGGCGGCAGTGCGCTCGGCCCGAAGACGCCGCCGAGCGTGCCATGCTGGTCATTGAGGCAGCGCCCACCGCTCACGACGCGCGCCCTGGGCTTCACGATCTTCGCCGTCGCGGGCGGCGTCCCCTGCGCACGCGCATTCGGGATCGCAACCAATCCGAGGGCAATTGCGCCGGCGACCGACACCAGGCGTCGTGCATCGTCGTGCCACATGATGACCTCCTGCGGGAATGATCCGCGCACCGACTCGGCACGATCATGCCACCGGTCGGGGGTGTGGTCAATTCCGCTTCGTCCGGCGACGCCTGGCAGGTCGCTCTTCGCCGCGCAGGCGCATCAGGTCGCGATCCAGCTCGCCTTCCAGGCGCTGCGCCAGCGGGTCGCCGATCCGGCCGCCGTCCCGGGCCTTCGAGACGATGGAGCGCTGCACCTCGATCGCGCGCTCCAGCACCTCGCGCGACGCGCGCATGCCTCCCGCCGCGATCCCCACTTCCCCCGACTCGATCACCTCGGCCAGGCGCTGGCATTCCTCCGGCGCCAGCGTGCCTGCCGGAGCAGCGCGCAGCACGGCGGCCTGCGCCGCCCGACGTGCGCGCTCGCGCACGCGCTGCTCCGCCCGTTCCTCGCTCCCCGGGTCTCCCACGTGCAGCAGCCGCGTCAGCGGGACGAGCGTGAGTCCCTGCACGATGAGCGTCGCCATGATCACGGCGAACGAGAGGAGGATCACCACCGTTCGTCCCGGGAACGGCGCACCGCTCGGCGTGGTCAGGGGCAGGGCGAGCGCGAGGGCGAGCGACACCACCCCTCGCATCCCCGACCAGCCGAGGATGGTGAGCTCGCGCCATGACGGGAGCGGGTCCTCACTTGGCCGGAAGCGCACGAGGCGCTCGAGGTGCGGCACGACCAGCATCCACGCGAGCCGGAGCACGATGACGCTCACCGACACCAGCACGCCGGCGAACACGAAGCTGCGCGACATCGGCACGGCCGTAGCAATGCCGATCTGGATGCCGATGAGCGTGAACACCAGCGTCGTCCCGACGAAGTCCACGGCGCGCCACACGTCGCGCGTGGTGAGCCGCGTCTCGGCGGAAGAGATCTCGAGGTCGTGCGTCCGCAGCACGAAGCCGAGCGTGACCACGGCGAGCACCGCCGAGCCGCCGACCCTGTCGGCAAGCTGATACGTCAGGAACGGCGTGAGCAGCGAGATGCCACTCTCCAGCGCACTGTCGTCGAGTCGTCGCCGCACCTGCACGACGAGCCAGCCCAGCGCGAGCCCGATCCCCACGCCGACTGGTGCCTCGCGGAGGAGCGCCAGCGCCGCTTCGCCCACGGTCAGGCGTCCCGAGGCCGCGGCCTGCACCACGAGCTGGTACGCCACGATGGCGATGGCATCGTTGATCAGCCCCTCTCCCTCGAGGATGGTGACGAGGCGATGCGAGAGGCCGGTGCGCTGCGCCACCGCGGACGCCGCCACCGGGTCCGGTGGGGCGATGATGGCCCCGAACGCGAGCGCCGCGGCCCACGGCAGCTCGGGGAGCGCCAGCCGTGCCGCGAACGCCGACACGAGCATCGTCGCGAGCACGAGCCCGACGGCGAGCATCAGGATGGAGCGCAGGTTGGCGCGAAAGGCGCCGAGGGGGAGCGAGTACGCCGCGTGGAGGAGCAGCGGCGGCAGGAAGATGAGCAGCACCAGCCGCGGCGGAAAATTGAACCGCGGCAGGAACGGCAGGTAGCGCCATGCCATTCCTACCGCGACGCCGGCGATGGCGAGGATCACCGGCGCCGGCGTGCGTGCCCGCTGGCTGAGCGCGGCCACGCCCAGCGTGAACAACAGGAGCAGCAGCACCACGTCGGCGGGCATCATGGCACGCGTCCCCTCACCGACGAGCGTGCGCGCGTGCTCATGTGCTCGCCGACATCACTCAGCGCGTGGGCTGCGCCGTCACGTAGAAGTTCCGATTCACGGTGAGCGGGGCGCCTGACGGCACGGCGGTCGTCTGCCACGTCTCCGTCGGCCGGAGCAGGCGGGATTCGTCCCCAACCGTCACCCGCACCGGCATGTCGAAGCCCGGCACCACGTCGGCCCATCGATACGAGAGCTGCGTACCGTTCACGCGGTACTGCAGCACGGGGATCTTCGTGGTGTCCAGGTACTGCTGGAACACCTTGCTCAGGTCCATCCCCGACCGCTGGCTGATGTAGTCGCGTACCTGCTGGCCGGTGACCACCTGGTGCCGGTAGGTGGACTGCAGGCCGCGCAGGATGCTCCGCCACTTCTCGTCGTCGTTCACGAGCTGGCGGATGGTGTGCAGCATGTTGCCGCCCTTGTAGTACATGTCGCCGGAGCCTTCGGCGTTCACGCCGAAGGCCGGCACGATGGGCTCGTCGTTGCGCACCAGGCGGCGCGTGCCGATCACGTAGCTCGCGCCCGCCTCCTTGCCCTGCTGGCACTCGGTGTAGAGCGCCTCGGCGTAGTTGGCGAAGCTCTCGTGCACCCACATGTCCGCGAGGTCCTTCGAGGTGAGGCTGTTGCCGAACCACTCGTGCGCGCTCTCGTGTACGATGATGAAGTCCCACTTGAGCCCGTGTCCGGTGCCCGAGAGGTCGCGGCCGAGATAGCCATTCTGGTAGTGGTTGCCGTAGGCCACCGCACTCTGGTGCTCCATGCCGAGGTGCGGCGTCTCCACCAGCTTGTAGCCGTCGGCGTACCAGGGGTACGGCCCGAACCAGTGTTCGAAGCAGGCGAGCATCGGGCGCGCCTGCGCGAACTGCACGCGGGCGGTGTCGGCGTGGTACGCCAGCGGATAGAAGTCGAGCGTGAGCGGCCCCTGCTCGCCATGGTAGATGCCGCCCAGGTGCGCGTACCGTGCAGCGTTCACCGCCACGTCATAGTTGTTGATCGGCTCCGTGACGAACCACTCCCAGGTCGTGGTGCCGTCATCGTTGTGCGTCACGCTGCGCAAGCGCCCGTTGGAGACGTCCATGATGGAGTCGGGCACCGTGATGGCCACGCGCTGGCTGTCCGGTTCGTCGGCCTGGGTGTCCTTGGTGGGCCACCACACGCTGGCGCCGAGCCCCTGGTTCGCGGTGGCGATCCACCGGTTGCCCAGGCTGTCGCGCGCCCAGACGAAGCCGCCATCCCACGGTGCGTGCGTCGCCGCGCGTGGCTTGCCGTGGTAGTGCAGGGCGATCGTCCTCGACTCGCCCACCTGCTGCGGCGCCACGAGCGTCACGAAGTAGGCGTTGCCATCGCGGCGGGTAGCGAGCTTGCGGCCATCCTGCATCGCGCTGTCG
>DASTGQ010000041.1:0-16982 GCA_035718985.1 Gemmatimonadaceae bacterium | reverse complement strand
GTTCGGCGAGCGCTTCCGCTTCCTCCAGGTGCTCGCGTGCCGATTCCGCCCTCGCCTGCAGGCTGGCGATGCAGCCGGCCGAGAAGAGCAGGATGGCGCGATCGCGCGTCGGGCGCTGGCCGGCAGGGAGCGTGAGCGCACTGCGCAGCCACTGTCGTGCCTCGGGCCACTGGCCGGTGGAGAACCAGAACCAGTGCAGCATCCCGACCAGCCGCACGTGCATCTCCTCGTCGTGCTCGCGGCTCCAGGTGAGGGCCTGGCGCAGGTTGTCGAGCTCGTGGCGAAGGCGCCGCACCCACGCTGGTCGCGTGGTCGTGGACAGGTGCGGCTCCGCTTCCATGGCGAGCGCGAAGAAGAACTCCGCGTGCCTGCGCTGCATCACCTCCGTCTCGCCGCGCTCGGCGAGCCGTTCCGCGCCATACTGCCGCACCGTTTCCAGCAGGCGGTAGCGCGCCGTGTCGTCGGCCTCCCTCATCTGCACGAGCGATTTCTCCACCAGCTCCGCCACCAGGTCGAGCACGTCGGCCGGCGGCAGCCCCTCGCCTCCGCACACCTGTTCCGCCGCCTCGAGGGTGAAGCCGCCGCCGAACGCCGAAAGGCGGGCGAGCAGGAGCCGCTCCCGCGCGTCCAGCAGGTCATGGCTCCAGTCGATGGCTGCGCGGAGCGTCTGGTGGCGCGGCAGCGCGGCACGGTTGCCCGTCGTGAGGAGCCGGAAGCGGTCGTCCAGCCGGTCGGCAATCTGCTTCGTGGTCAGGGCGCGCAGTCGAGCCGCCGCCAGCTCGAGGGCGAGCGGCAGGCCGTCGAGCTGGCGACAGATCTGCACCACGCTCGCCCGGTTCTCGTCCGTCAGCACGAACGTCGACTTCACCGCGCGTGCGCGTTCGACGAAGAGCTGCACCGATTCCGAGGCCTCCGGTGTGCCATCCTGCGGCTCGGGCAGGGACAACGGCGGCACGAGCCACGCCGTCTCGCCGCTCACGCCGAGCACGGCCCGACTGGTGGCGAGCACGCGCAGCGCGGCGCAGTCGCGAAGCAGCGTGTCGGCGAGCGCAGCGCACGCGTCCACCAGGTGCTCGCAGTTGTCGAGCACGAGCAGCAGCGGCCGGTTGCCGATGGCATGGGCGAGCTGCTCCACCGCCGGCAGCGTGGACGAGCGCTCAGTCACGCCGAGCGCCGACAGCACGGCGTCCTCGACCAGCTCCGCATCGTGCACCGTCGCTAGCTCCACCCAGACTCCCTGCCGCAGGCCGGACTGCGCTTCCCGCGCCACGACTTCAACGGCGAGACGCGTCTTGCCGCTGCCACCAGCCCCGGTGAGGGTGAGCAGCCGGGTCCGCGCCAGCAGCTCGCGCACCGTCCCGATCTCGCGCTCGCGACCGACCATGCTCGTGAGCTGCAGCGGAATGCCGCGCACGCCGATGGGCGCTGCGGGCGCGAGGGCGCTGTCGGACGACGCAACGGCGGACCGGACGGAGATCCCGGCTCCGGTGGGCGGAGGAGAGCTTCGCAAGGGACGGGTGGTGGGTCCCTCATGCTACTCCGCTCCGGTGAAAAGGCAACCGGGAATGTCCACGCTCAAGAGGAGCCGCCCGCCTCTAAGCGCCATTTAAGAGGTCGCGCCGACCTTCCTCCCGTACCCTGCATCCTCGGCCACGTCACGGGAGAGATACCCCTATGTCATTCGTTCGCCTGCGCGCTGTGTCCGCGCTGTTGATTCTCACGGCGGCTGCCTGCGCCGACGCCACACGTCCGGTGACGGAGCAGCACGTCGCCTCCGTTGCCGTGGTGGCGACGACGCGATCCTTCCTCGTCGGCGACACGCTCCGCCTGTCGGCGCGCGCGCTGGCGGCGGACGGATCGCTGCTGGAGCGTCGTTCTGTGAGCTGGAGCTCCTCCAACCCCGACGTGCTGCAGGTTAGCAGCACCGTGCTGGTCACGGCCGTCGCGCCGGGCGCCGCCGTCATTCGCGCCACGATCGAGGGGAAGACGGGTTCGGTGGACATCGCCGTCAGCGTAACGCCGGTCGCTCGCGTGGCCATCGTCGAGACATCCCTCTCGCTCGCCCGCGGCGGCACTCATACCCTGGTTGCCGCGGCACTGGATGCGCACGGCCGCCCGCTCGACGGTCGCCTCATCACCTGGCGAAGCGGCAACGCCGGCATCGTCGAGGTGGACGCCGGCGGTCACCTGACCGCCCGAAAGGAGGGCGACACGAAGGTCTTCGCGGAGAGTGAAGGAAAGGCCGATTCGGTGCAGGTAGTCGTCACGCCGCCCAGCGTGGGATCGGTCGTGATCACGCCGGGCGCCATGCTGCTCCGTGTCGGTGGCACGCGGCAGCTCACCGCCACGGTGCTCGACACCAACGGCGACACGCTGCACGACCGCGCGGTGACGTGGTCGGTGGTCAACCGCTCCGCAGCAGGGATCACCACGTCGGGGCTCCTCTGGGGAATCGCGCCGGGCTACGTGACCATCAGCGCCACCTGCGAGGGGAAGACGTTCGCCGTTGCCGCGACGATCGAGAACGGTGAAGCAGACGTGCTGGATTACGACCTGCTCTATTACCGCAACACGTCGGAGGCGTGGGGCGAGATCATGGTGCTCGGCACTTCCGGCAGCGCGGCGCCCGTTCGCATCAATGCGGGGAACGTGTCACGCATGCCGACCGCATCGCCGGACGGGCAGCGTATCGCCTTTGCCGTCTCCATGAAGGAGCTCGGCACCGACGCCCAGATCGACGACATCTACGCGGTGGATCGCAACGGGATGAACATGAAGCGACTCACCAGCGAGCCGGGCGTGGATGCCGAGCCCGCGTGGTCCCCGAAGGGGGATCGCATCGCGTACCGTCATCTCGACGCGGTCACGGGTCGCTCGGCGATCTGGATCATGGACGCCGATGGCGCCAACAAGGTGAAGCTCACGGAAGCGCTCGAGAGCGCCTACTCGGTGGGTTCGCCCAGCTGGTCACCCGACGGCAATCGCATCGCCTTCTCCACCGTGTCGCGCAACGGAACGACGAGCGCCATCTGGACGATGAACGCCGATGGATCCAACCAGCAGCAGCGCACGAGCAGCGTGGATGGCTTCGACATGGAGCCGACGTGGTCCGCGGGCGGCACGCAGATCGGCTTCAGCCGCATCTTTGCCGGTGATCGCGACATCGCCGTCCTCACGCTCTCCAGCGGCAGCGTGCAGCGCATATCGCTCCCCGGGGCACAGTGGCACCCCGCGTGGTCGCCCGACGGCGGCCACATCGCCTACTGGCAGCCGGCCGGCCCCACGGTGACGGGCATCTACACCATGCGCGCCGACGGCAGCAACGTGCGCATCCATACGCTCGATCCCTCGTGGGGCGGTGGCTTCAACCCGACCTGGATCCGCCGGCCGTGAGCCGGTCGCCATGACTCCGTCTCTCGTCCTGCGTGCGCACGCCACGCTGCATGCCGGCGGCATGAGCATCGAGTACCTCCGCGTCGGCAGCGGTGATACGGTCGTCGTGCTTCACGCCGGCGGCAGCGGGAGCGAAGCCGTTCAGTCGCTCGTGGATTCACTGGCGCTGGACCACCGGGTCATCGTACCCGTGCTGGCCGGCGACGACCGGTTCGTCGTCGCGCTGGACAACCTGCTCGAGGGGATCGGGGCGTGCACGGTCGGGCTGGTGGCGGTGGGTGAACTCGGGCCGCTCGCGCAGGAGTTCGTCGCCAGTCGTCCCGGGCGAGTGAGCAGTCTCGTCACCGTGTGAAGGCTCGGATCCACCGCCTGGTGAAGCGAGGGAGCGTCAACTGCACTCCCTCGCTCACCGCGGGCCGCGTTCAGAACACGTTGCGCAGCCCGAGCCGCAGCGTGCGGCCAGGCACGACGCTGATATTGTCCGGCTCGCCGACCTGCTGCCCGAGCAGGTTGAGGCCCGTGAGGTCCAGCCACAGCCGATCGTGCAGCGCGAGCGACATCCCGCCGTCGGCGTGCGTGCTCCCCGGATACGACTTCCAGTACGCGCGCAGCGCGGTGCCAACCGGCAGGAGCTGCCCCGTGGGATCCGACGCCACCGCCTTCGCGAGCGCGATCTCGTCGTAGTTCACCCAGTCGTACGCGCGTGACAGCGAGCCGCGCACTTCCCATCGAGCGCTGGTCCATCGCGCCTGCACGCCTGCGGTGCGCGCCGGCACCTCGAGCATGCGGTCGCCCACCTGCAGGTCGCCCGCGTAGCCGTTCGCGACACGCGCCACGCGGCTGTCCACCAGCGTGAGCGTGCCGGTCAGGACGAGCGGACCAGTCACCGAGCTCGCGGCGAGCTCCCATCCGTCGTTCGTGATGGCCCCGACGTTCTGCAGCTCGTACTGCACGCGCGCGCGCTCGGGTGAGCCGGCTGTCGGCGCGTCGTCCACCGGCCAGAGCCGCGCCACCGGTTGCACCAGGCCCGACGCGCGCTGGTCGAAGCGCGTGACGTGCAGCGCGACGCGGCTGCCCCAGAGGAAATCGGCCCCCGATTCCACGCCGGACTGTTCCTCGGACGCCAGCGAGGCAAGCAGCTGGTGTGATTCCCCACCGTTCCAGGTGGCGCCACGTGCCACGGTGCGCGCCGGCCGGATGCCGCGGCCGTAGGCAGCGCGAAGCTTCAACGTCGCCGGCCCCAGTGCGTGCACCCACGCGGTACCGAGCATGGGCAGCAGCGCGAACTGACCGGCGACCGAGGGGCCGCTCATGTACTCGAGCCGGCCGCCGCCAGTCACCGACAGCGCGCTGCCCAGCGAGAGCTGCGCCTGGCCGAACGCACCGGTGTTGCTCCACCACGACGTGACGGGAACGCCTGCCTCGTTCGCGGCAGTCAGTTCGCGGCGCGGCGCGAACGCATCCTGCAGCGCGTCCCCCCGCGAACCTTCCCGCTCGTACTCGTACGGATCGTCGGCGACCCGCGGTGCGAGCTGGAGGTCGAACCCGCTCGAGCGCTCGCGCGCCGTGGAGTGCTCCAGCCCGAAGGTCATCTCCGTGGCGTGATCGTTCCCCTCGCCGAGTCGGCGCGTGCCGCTGTAGCGCAGCGTCAGCCGGTCGGCGCCTCCGCGCGCGGCGCGAAGCGCCGAATCCGCCGGTGATGGCAGCGGCACCGAACCGGCATCCGTGCCCGCCAGGCGATAGCCGTCCACCCCGACGGTGAGCGAGTGCGTCCAGCTCTGCGCCTGGTACGTCGCCGTGCCACCGAGCGTGTACTGCCGCACGCGCTGGGTGCCGACCGCGCTGTCGGCCACCGAGCCCGGGAGCGACGCGAGCAGGATCGGGTTCGCGGTGCTGAGCGAGTTGGCGCCGTCGAAGCGCGCCGTGCCGGTGACGATCAGCCGTGAGCCGACATGTCGGAGTCCGCCCGTGACGAGCAGCTTCCGCGACGACGCGCTCGGCGTCACGGGGCCGAGGGTGGAGAGCGCGATGCCGAGCGACGCCGACCGGGCCGCCGATCCGCTGCGGATGCTCAGCGCGTGATCCTGCGTCAGGATGCCGTTGGTGGAGTACGAGCTCGCGGAGCTGCCGGCGCTCACGCGCACCTCGGTTCGCACCTCGCCCGATGACGCGCCGTCGTGGCGCATCACGATGTTCACCACGCCGCTGATGGCGTCGGCGCCGTAGAGTGCGGCACCCTGCGGGCCGCGGATCACCTCCACGCGCTCCACCTGCGACGGATCGAGCGAGGTGAGCACCAGGGGATTGGCCACCTCGATGCCATCCACGTAGACCTTGGGCGCGCTCACCCCGAACGAGCTTGCGCCGCGGATGCCGCCGTAGCGCAGCAGTACGTTCGTGGGCGACTGCGCCCACGCCCACACGCCTGGCACCGCGCCGTCGAGCAGGGACGCGATGGAGCTCGTGCCCGTGCGGGGCAGGGTGGCGCCGTCGAGGACGGTGATGGCGTACGGCGCCGCACGTTCCGGAGCGCCGGTGGCGCTCCCCGTGACGACGATGCGCTCGAGCGAGGCCGTGGTGCGTGCCGCCTCGGGCGTGGCGGCGGCACCGATGGCGCCTCGCGCCGGCGCGAGCACCACCTGGTCGGCGTCGCCGATCACGGGCGACACCATCGTGCCCGTCAGCAGCGTGACCAGCACGTCGCCCAGCGTGCGCGTCCCCGAAGGCGCGCAGGCTGGCCGGTCGAGTGGGAGCAGGTCGGGGCTGTAGACGAGGCGCACGCGCGCTTCCTGCGCCACGTGATCCAGCGCGGCGTGCAGCGTCATCGTGCTGCTGTCCAGCGACACGAGGCGATCGAGCGGAGCGGGCCAGCCTTCGCTGCCCATGGCCGGGCCGGACGTGGCGCGCGCGCAGGGTTGCTGGATGTCGTGCGTCGCGCGCGCCCGCGGCGCGAACAGGCAGAGCGCGAGGAGGGCGCTCGTGAGCGTCCGCGCGTGCCGCCGCACCGTGCGCTGCACGCTTATCGCGGCGCGCCGCCAGCGCGCAGCGTGGCCGCGGTACCGTCCCGCGTGACGTCGGCACCAAGGGCCAGGGCGATGGTGCGCAGCACCTCGTCCAGCGGCTCGCGACCGAAGGTGGCCGTGAGCCGACGCGTGGCCAGCGTGGAGTCCACCCTCAGCTCCACGCCGTACCACCGCTGCAGCTCGTCCCGGACCTGCGCCATCGGTGCATCGTTGAAGTCGAGGATCCCGCGCGTCCACGCGAAGTCGGCGTCGCCCACGCTCCCTCGCTGTGCAACGACCTCGCCATCGGTCCGCAGCTCGCCGCGATCGCCCGCGCCGAGCCGCACTGGTGTTGCGCGCGCCCTGTCGCTGGCGAGCGAGACGGCACCCTCCGCCACCGCCACGGTGGCAGGCTGCCTGCTCTCGCCGCCGGACGTGCGCACCATGAACACGGTGCCGATGTCGCGCACGATCGCGGCGCCGGCGCGCACGACGAACGGCGCCGACGAATCGTGCTGCACGGCAAAACGCGCGATGCCATCCAGCGAGACCTCGCGGCCCCCACGGCCGTACGAGGCGGACAGGGTGAGTCGGCTGGCCGGTCCGAGGAGGACCGTGGTCCCGTCCGGCAGCCGGATGCTGTCCCGCGCGCCGACCGCGGTGGCCACTACCTGTCCCGCCGACACGCTCGACGCCAGCTGCGTCACGCTCGTCGACTCGTGACGCGCTGGGCGCGAGACCAGCATGATCGCCGCGACCGCGGCCGCGGCCGCGAGCCCGCCCGTCCACCACGCCGTGCGGGAGCGACGCGCAAATCGATCCCGCTGCGCGGTCGGCTGGCTGCGTACCAGCACGGGTTGTGCGTTATCCAGGGCGCGATGCGCGCGCGAGAGGGCGCGTTCCACGTCATCATCCGTCACACGGGGGACGCGGGCCGCCATGCGCTCATCAACCAGCATGTACATGCGGTCGATCCGCGCCGCCTCGCGCGGGTGGGAGGCGAGCCAGTCACGCACGGCGGCGGCCTCCTGGGGCGTGCTCTCACCGGCGTGATACCGGGCAAGCGCCTCCCAGTCGGGACGCCGGTGAGGCGGATCAGAATGGGTCATGTGATATCAGACACTCGAGGGTGGCTCTACCCTCGCTCAGTTCCGTACACCGCATCGCGTATATAGATACCCGGTCCCGCGTTCCGTCGACAGCTTCGATTCAGCGCCCCGTGCCCCCTCTCCCGCCCGATGCAGACCGTGCCATCCCGTCGAGCGGCGGTCGCGCACTCGTGCGACGACTGCAGGCGGGCGATCGCACCGCCTTCGACGAGATCTTCCGTCAGTCGTTCGCCACGCTGATGCGCCTCGCCGCCGGGATGCTGCACGACGACGCCCTGGCCGAGGACGTCGTGCAGGACGTGATGCTGGAGCTGTGGCGCCGGCGCGAGCAGCTCGATCCCGACGGCTCGCCCCAGGCGTACCTCTATCAGGCCACCCGCAATCGTGCCCTCAACCAGCTGCGCAGCCAGAAGGTCCGGCAGCGCAGCGCACTGCACATGGTGCACGAATCGACACGCGAGGCCACCGCGCCTTCGCGCGTCGTCGCGCAGGAGATGGACGCGGCGTTCCAGCGCGCCGTGTCGGCGATGAGCCCGCGCTGCCGCGAGGTGTTCCAGCTGAGCCGCGGGCGCGGGCTCACCTACGCGGAGATCGCCACCACGCTCGGCGTCTCCGTGAAGGCGGTGGAGGCCCAGATGGGCAAGGCGCTCCGGATCCTCCGTGAGCACCTCGCCCCCTGGCTCGGCGAGTCGGGCTCGCCCTAGCGCGTCACGAGCAGGAGAGCGGCCCGCGCGGCAGCGGCCGCGTGCACTGCAGCCCGTCTTTCGGCCGGTCGCGCGCACGCGTATCGTGCGGCACTCGCACCGCCAGGAGCCAATGTCATTCCGCGTTCAGCTTCGCACACGCTTCATCCTCGCGCTCGCCGCCGTCGTCCTGCTCGCGGCGCCGATGCCTGCACAGCAGTTCCCCGACTCGGCGCTCACCGTCCAGCGCATCTTCGCCGCGCCCGACTTCTTTGCCGCGAGCTTCCGCGGCGCGCGCTGGCGCCCGGGCATGGATGCGTACACGCGCCTGGAGCGCTCGGCGTCCAACCCGGAATGGCGCGACCTCGTGCAGTACGACGCGGCGAGCGGGCAGCGCACCGTCGTGCTCACCGCGTCGCGCCTCATCCCACGCGGCGAGTCCACCCCGATCGACGTCGAGGACTACGACTGGTCGCCTGACGGGAAGCGCCTGCTCGTCTACACCAACTCGGCGCGCGTCTGGCGCGAGAACACGCGCGGTGACTACTGGCTCGTGGACCTCGCGGGCGGCCAGCCGCGCAAGCTCGGCGGTGCGAAGGCGAAGCCCTCCACGCTGATGTTCGCCACGTTCTCCCCGGATGGCGGTCGCGTGGCCTACGTGCGCGAGAACAACCTGTACGTCGAGGACCTCGGCAACGGCCGCATCACCGCGCTCACCAGCGACGGCTCGCGCACCATCATCAACGGCACGTTCGACTGGGTGAACGAGGAGGAGTTCTCGCTGCGCAACGGCTTCCGCTGGAGCCCCGACGGAAAGCGGATCGCCTACTGGCAGCTCGACGCCTCGGGCGAGCGCGACTTCCTGCTCATCAACGACACCGACTCGCTCTACTCGTACACCATCCCCGTGCAGTACCCCAAGGCGGGGACGACCAACGCCGCCGTGCGAGTGGGCGTCGTGAGCGCGAGCGGCGGACGCACGCGCTGGATCGCCACGCCCGGTGACCCGCGCAACAACTACATCGCGCGCATGGACTGGGCGGCGAGCTCCAGCGAAGTCGTGCTCCAGCACCTCAACCGCCTGCAGAACACGCTCACCCTCTTGCTCGGCGACGCCACCACCGGCGTCGCGCGCCCGATCCTCGTCGAGCGTGACAGCGCGTGGGTGGACGTCGTGAACGACCTGCGCTGGGTCGAGGGCGGGAAGAGCTTCACCTGGATGAGCGAGCGCGACGGATGGCGACACCTCTACGTCGTGTCGCGCGACGGGAAGTCGATCCGCAATGTCACGCCGGGCGCGTTCGACGTGCACAACCCGGCCACGCTATTCGGCGAGAACGAGGTGCTCGGCGTGGATGACAAGGCGGGCGCCGTGTACTTCACCGCATCGCCGGAGAATGCCACGCAGCTCTACCTCTTCCGTGCGTCGCTCGACGGCAGCACACCGATGCAGCGCATCACGCCCGCCAATGAGCCAGGCACCCACGGCTACGACATCTCGCCGAGCGGACGGTTCGCCATCCACACGTACTCGCGCTTCGGCGTGCCGCCGACGACCGATCTCGTGCGCCTGCCGAGCCACGAGGTCGTGCGGACGCTCGTCGACAACGCCGCGCTCAAGGCGCGCCTGGCCGCCGTGCCGCGCGGGCCGGCGGAGTTCTTTCGTGTCGATGGCGGCAGTGGGTATCCATTGGACGGCTGGATGATCAAGCCGCCCGCATTCGATTCCACGAAGAAGTATCCCGTGCTCTTCTATGTGTACGGCGAGCCCGCCGACCAGACGGTGCGCGACGCGTGGGAGGGACCCGAGTACATGTGGCACCTCATGCTCGCGCAGCGGGGCTACATCGTCGTCAGCATCGACAACAGCGGCGCCGCCGCGCCGCGCGGGCGCTTCTTCCGCAAGCGCATCTACGGGCAGGTGGGCGTGCTGTCGTCGAGGGAACAGGCGACGGCGGCGCGCAACCTCGCGCGGTCGCGCGCGTACGTGGACTCCACGCGCTTCGGCGTGTGGGGGTGGAGCGGCGGCGGCTCGATGACGCTCAACCTCATGTTCCGCTCACCGGAGCTGTACAGCACGGGCATGGCCGTGGCCCCCGTGAGCGACCAGCGCTACTACGACACGATCTACCAGGAGCGCTACATGGGCCTGCCTCAGCAGAACGCGGAGGGCTACCGCCTGGGCTCCCCCATCACCTTTGCCCCGCAGCTGCGCGGCAACCTGCTGCTCGTGCACGGTTCGGGCGACGACAATGTCCATTTCCAGAACAGCGAAGCGCTCATCAACGTCCTCGTCGCGGCCAACCGGCCCTTCACGATGATGGATTACCCCAACCGGTCGCACTGCATCTGCGAGGGGCAGGGGACGACCGTGCACCTCTTCGAGCTGCTGACGCGCTACCTGGGGGAGCATCTGAGATAGGAGGACCGGAGGGCCGGAGGGCCGGAGGAGCGCGAGATGATGACGTGCGCAGGGATTCGGTGCGGCGTGCGACGGTGACGGAACTACCGTTGGCGCCATGCAGAATCCCGGCAACCTGCGGGTCACCACGTGTGCTCGGGAATTGGTGGCCGAGCTCTACACGGCAACGACCCGTTTTCCGGTGAGCGAGCAGTTCGGTCTTACTGCACAGATGCGGCGGGCGGCGGTGTCGATCGGCTCGAACATCGCAGAGGGCTGTGGAAGGAGTGGCGAGCGGGAGCTCATCCACTTCCTTCACGTGGCGCTGGGTTCAGCGAGCGAGCTGGAATTCCAGCTGTTGCTCTCGGTCGATCTGGCCTTGCTCTCAGAATCGACCGCAGCGCCGCTGCTCAGTCGAACCAGCGATCTCAAACGGATGCTCGCTGGCCTGATCAAGTCCCTCCGCAAACGGATAGCCCGCCACGCACCCACGCAGTGATTCCGGTCGTTCGGTCGTTCGGTCGTTCGGTCGTTCGGTCGTTCGGTCGTTCGGTCGTTCGGTCCTCCGGTCCTCCGGTCCTCCGGTCCTCCGGTCCTCCGGTCCATCGGTCCTCCGGTCCTCCGGTCCTCCGGTCCTCCGGTCCTCCGGCATCCGGCACCTCTCATGCATGGTACCACGCACGCATCCCGTCGTCCGTCGTACCGGCATGAGGTCGCATCGTGTTGTCGCCGTCCGCAGCTCGCTCCCCGCTCGTCGCCCGCCACGCTACGGCGCCCATCCGGGGCGGCGGCGCCTTTGCCGCGATGGCCGGCCTCGTCGCCTATGGCGACCTGGTCACCAAGTGGCTCGCCGTCACGCTCTGGTCGGGTGAGTCCCATCCGCTGTTCGGGCGCCTGCTCGGCATCGAGGTGGTGCACAACCAGCTCGGGGCGTTCAGCACCTCGCTCGGGCCACTGACGCGGGAGATCAACATCGCCGCCACGCTCGTGGCGGTGCTCCTCTCCATGGCCGTCTGCGCGCGACTCGCGCGACTCGACCAGGAGGCGCCCGCGTCGCTCGGCCTCATTGCCGGCGCGGGGATCGGCAACCTGGTGAGCATGCTCGGCTCGCCGACCGGCGTGCCCGATTTCCTGGCGCTCAGTGATGGGCGAGGGAGTACCCTCGTGCTCAACGTCGCCGATGTCGCCGCCTACATCGGGATCGCCTGCTGCCTGCGCCTGGCGTGGGTGGTCGTCCGCGCCGCCGCGACACAACCCGAGGGGTTCAGCGCGCCTGACGGACGCATCCGTGATGAATCGCTCCGAAAGGAACGGCCATTGCTCTCCCCGAGCGTCGTGGTTCGTGTTGCCGCTCGTCGTTCACTCTCGAAAGGGGAGGTGTAATCGCATGGCCGAGATCCCGATTCAGCGCAAGGAGCGGAACAGCCTGTGGTGGCTGTGGCTGCTGATCATCATCGTCGTGCTCGCCGCCGCCTGGTGGTGGTGGGCGAACAGGAGCGCCAGCACCACGACCACGACCACGCGCGCGGACAGCACCGCCGTGATCGCGCCCGCCGTCACGCCGGGCACCACGCCAGCCGCCGACAGCGCCGCCGCGCGCGGCGCCACCACGTCTCCGCGCGCCGATTCCACCCGGCCGCGCTGACGCGGCACACGCACCGAGGTGGCACTCGCCGCCTCTCTACCGGAGGATGCAGCATGGCCAGGGAATATGAGACCAGGGACGGCTCGCGCATTGCCCCCCTGGGCAAACTGGAAGACTTCCAGGTGGCCGAGGGCTACCAGGACGTGCGCGGCTGGCGGGTGAACGCCGCTGACGGCACGGAGGTGGGCAAGGTGCACGAGCTGCTCGTGGACCTCGACTCGCTCCGCACCCGCTACCTCGACGTGCGGCTCACCGCCGACGTCGCCGCCACGTCCGAGGAGCGCGATGTACTGGTGCCCATCGGCGCGGCCACCATCGATGGCGACCGCGACGTGGTCACCGTGCCCCTCACCGCCGACCGCGTGGGGCTGCTGCCGCCCTACACGCACAGCGGCATCACGCGCGAGCTGGAGTTCGAGGTTCGCCGGCACTTCACCATCGGGCGGGGCGCGGCCGATGCTGCCGCGGTGGCCGGCGCCACCGGCGCTGCAGCGGCCGCTGGCACCGCCGAGGCCGCGCGCGAGACGCGTGACTTCTACGACGACGAAGCCTACGACGACAAGCGCTTCTTCACGTCGCGCCGGAAGGCGGACGGCACACGGGACGTGCCGGACGTCGCGCGCGGCACTGGTTCAGAGTCGGAGGTCCGCGTGCCGCTCCAGGCGGACGACAGCGTGGTGGTGAAGCGGGGCGAGGGCGGCCGCGACGAGATCATCATCCGTCGTCCCCGTTCCGACGAGCGAAGCGCAGGCTGATAATAGTCACCGACGACGAGACCGGGCTTCAGCCCGGCTCGTCGTCGGCGCGCCGCCACGCGTTCACGCTCAGCTCTTCCGCGTTGGCCAGCAGCCGCAGCAGCAGCTGCACGGCGACCTCCACGCCGGCCCCGCTCGACCGGGTGCGCAGGCGATGGCGTACGGCACGCTCCAGCTCCTCGCGCAGGAGCTCGAGATCGCGACGGACCGCTGTCTCGGTCCACCCCTGCAGTCGCCGGCGCCGCCCATGGTTCGTGGCGATGGTACGCTGGATCGCGCTCCCATCGCGAAGGAGGCCTGGCGCATCGCGCCCGGCTTCCGCGATGATGACCAGCGTCTGCGCGATGTCGGCAAGGAGGCTGAGGCCGTGATCCTCGAGTTCGGGCCGCCGCATCCGCCTCGCGCGAGGCGTCGCGGGGTCGCTGCGCAGCCGCTCCGCATACGCGTCGAGGATCTCGTCGGCCATGCCGCGCACCAGCTCGCCCATCTCGTCCAGCCCCGCGGTCGCGATCAGGACGTCGTCCGGCGTGCTCACCTCGAGCGTCCCCTCGCTGGTCACCGCCGGCTCGCGCGGCACGGCGGCCTGTGCCCCGGGAGGTGTGGCGGTGCGCGAGCGCCGCGTGGAGGGGAGCCAGAGCGTGAACTCGGACCCCGCGTGTGGCGTGCTCTCCACCGTGAGGTCGCCGCCCATCAGCCGCGCCAGCCGCCGGCTGATCGCCAGGCCGAGGCCCGTGCCGCCCTGCGCGCGCGTGTGCGTGCTGTCCACCTGGTGGAACGGATCGAAGATGTGCGCGAGCTGCTCGGCGGCGATCCCGATGCCCGTGTCGGCCACCCGCACGTAGGCCCATGGACCGGGCCCTTCGAGACGCGCGGCGGGCGGTCCGCTGGATGCCACCCCGCAGACGATGGTGACGCTGCCGCCCGGCTCCGTGAACTTCGCGGCGTTGGAGAGCAGGTTCACGAGGATCTGGCGCACGCGCTGCTCGTCGCCGATGAACGGCACCCCGTCCTCGCCCGGCCCGTCGTGCACCAGCGCAAGGCCGCGCTCCCGGGTGAGCGGACGCACCAGCTCCATGGCGTCGCGCACCACGGGGCCGGTGCTCACGTCCTCCCGATGCGCGAGCATCTCGCCCGCCTCGATCTTGGAGAAGTCGAGGATGTCGTTGATGAGGCCAAGGAGATGATTGCTGCTCGCCGTCAGGCGCTGCACGTACCGGGTCTGCTCCGGGTTGAGCGGGCCGGCCAGTCCCATCGCCAGCAGCTGCGCGTAGCCGATCTGCGCGTTGAGTGGCGTGCGCAGCTCGTGGCTCATCGTCGCCAGGAACTGCGACTTCACCGCATTCGCCTCCTCAGCGCGCTCGCGCGCGGCATGCTCGGCATCGAGCAGGCGTTCACGCTCCGCCTCGGCTTCCTTCCGCTCGGAGATGTCCTGGAAGTAGCAGGACATCCCCCCACTTGCCTCGGGATAGAGGTTGATGGAGATCCAGCGCTGCAGGATCGGTGAGACCGTCTCGTAGCGCACCGGATGGCGCCGCGTCATGGCGAGACGGTGCATCTCGTACGACTCCGTGCCCACCACCTGCGGGAATTCCTCGGCGTAGTGCCGGCCGAGGAGTTCGCTGCGGCTGCGACCCCACAGCTCTTCGGCGCGCTTGTTCACGTAGGTGAAGCGGAAGTCGCCGTCGAGCGCGTAGAAGGCGTCGGTGACGCTCTCGAGGATGGCGGCGGCGCGCCGCTCGGAAGCGCGCTCCGCTTCCTGCTGGGCGAGGTCCGCATAGCGACGGCGCGCACTGCGGTCGGCCGCGTCGCGCTCCAGGTACATCCCGACGAACGCGCGCACCTTCGCGCGCAGCACGTCGGGGTCGAGGGGCTTGAACAGGTAGTCCACGGCGCCCGACTCGTAGCCGGCATGCACGTGCCGCCGGTCCTCGTCCAGGGCGGTGAGGAAGATGACGGGGGTCAGCCGCGGGGCCTCGAGCGCCTTGATGCGACGCGCCACCTCGTAGCCGTCCATCTCCGGCATCTGCACGTCGAGCAGGATGACCGCATACTCGCGGTCGCTCACCGCCGAGAGCGCTGCCTCGGGGCCGGCGGCGCGCACGAGGTTCACCCTCAGGGGCGCGAGGATCGCCTCGAGCGCGATGAGGTTCGACGGACGATCGTCCACGAGCAGGACGCTCGGGACGTCCTGTTCCAGCGACCTGGACTCGTCGGGCGTCACGGTTGGGGCGGGTGAAACCGGAAGTGCACGGGGCTGTGTCGGAACGCTGGTCGTGCCGCCCTGCTTCCGCGGGATCGGCACTCTCGAGGGCGTGGCCGCGTTTCCCTTTCACGAAGGATACCAACGCCGCGCGCCGACGGCGGGCTGCGCCGCGGTCGTGGTCGCAATGGGGGAGAAATGAAGAGGGGCCGGCGACTGGCCGGCCCCTCTTCGAGAATCATCCAGACCTGCGGCTCAGTGGTGAGCGCCGGCCTCGTCGTGGTCGTCGTGGCCGTCGTGGTCATCATCCCGGAACGCGTGCAGCGAGCGCGAGACGTTGATCGCCACCTGCAGGGCGTTCGGGCCGCCGGCGTTCGCCGTCGACGGATCGATCGTGGTGCCGTCGGACGCCCGGAACCACGACGCCATGTCCACGTTCACCGTCAGGTTGAGCGGATCCGTACCCACCTCGAGCGGCGGATCGAAGCGGTGCTCGAGCTCGCCGATCGCCACGCCCTTGTAGGTGAACGGCGTGCCGTTGTACGTGCCCTCGACGAGGACGTTGACGCCATCGAACTCCGGATGCGCGGCGAGGAAGGTCGTGGAGGCCTGGCCGCGGCTCCACTGCGAGCCGATCGGATGGATCTTGGCCTCGAGCCCGGAATAGGTGCCGGTCGGCACGGGCATCGAGAGCGCCGTCACCACCGTGCCGGTCACCGGCAGGTCGACGATCGTCGGGGCCACCTGGAGCTCGGCGCACCCGTGCTCCTCGTGCTGGGCGTCGTCGTCACCGCTGGTCGTCGTGCTGGTGCACGAGGCACCGACCTGCTGCATCTCGATGCGGGCGAGGACGAGCTGCGCCTTCGTGATGACGAGCGGGCTGGGCGCCGGGGTGGTGGCGTCGAAGGACGCGCCCGTTGGCGTGCGCGAGAAGGTGGCGGCGGTGGACGATGCGGTGGTGAAGGACACGGTCATCGGTCGGCTGGCCGCCGGACCCGTGCCGTCGGCGCAGGCGAGCGCGCCGGTCCCGATGATTGCCGTGAGTGCTGCGAGACGGAAAGAGACCATGACTGCAATTCCTCCACGGATGCATGAATCGTGTGACGCTCGTACGGCGTGGCCGGCCATCGGCATCGCGTCCGATCGAGCGCCCCAACAGTCGCGTGGTGCAGGCACATCCGCTGTGACCGGGGCCCCGCCGCGCCCGGTGCGCGGCGTCACGCGCGCGGCGTCACGGGTGCGGCGTTGCCCAGTGCGTGCCCTCGCTCCAGCGCTCCGCCTGGAAGAACGAATCGGCGAGCGGCACGTCGGCGTGCCAGTCCGAGTACTCCTCCGTCTGCACCGGCGAGCCGCGGTCGAGCATGCGCACCCGCGTGGCGAGCCAGCCGCCCCCGACCGGCACGTTGTTCTCCAGCCGCGCGTCCTGCACGCGGTTGTCCGGCGTGGGGAACAGCGGCAGCAGGAACCGGGTCACGATGAGGCGGTCCGCATCCACCCAGAACTGCGGCGAGGTGCTGTCCGCCGGCGACGCCGCGCCGACGACGAAGGTGCGCTGTCCCTCCCAGTCGCGCTGGTACACGGCCGAGAGGTTCACCTTGTATGGAGCCAGCTGCGTCACGGTCACGTCGAGCGGCTGCAGGTAGACGCCGGAAATGAGCGGCAGGAAGGGATTCCCGTCGGCGAGGGCGCGAAGCACCTTGCCGCCACGAATCACGTACACCGAGTCCGCGGTGTAGAGCGCGCCGTTCCCCTGCGCCGGGTCGCCCATGTCGATGCGCAGCCTCGGCCCCTTCA
>DASTGQ010000040.1:0-2902 GCA_035718985.1 Gemmatimonadaceae bacterium | reverse complement strand
CATGGTGTCACCCGTGCGCGTCTCCTTGAGCCCGATCGCCGCCGCGATGTCGCCCGCCCGCACTTCCTCGATCTCCTCGCGCTTGTTCGCGTGCATCTGGAGCAGGCGCCCCACGCGCTCGCGCTTGTCCTTCGTCGCGTTATAGACGTACGAGCCGGACTTCAGCACGCCCGAGTACACGCGGAAGAAGGTCAGCTTACCGACAAAAGGATCGGTCGCGATCTTGAACGCCAGCGCCGCGAACGGCGCCTCGTCGCTCACCGGACGCTCCTCGAAGTGCTCGTCGTGGTGCGGCAGGTGCCCCTGGATCGCCTTCACCTCGACCGGCGCCGGCAGGTAGTCGATCACCGCATCGAGCAGCGCCTGCACGCCCTTGTTCTTGAACGAGGCCCCGCAGAGCACCGGCACGAACTCCATCGCGATCGTCGCCTTGCGGATCGCCGCGCGGATCTCGTCCACCGTGAGCTCGACCCCGCTCAGGTACTTCTCCATCACCTCGTCGTCGAACTCGACCGCGGCTTCCACGGCCTCGTGGCGCGCCTGCTCCACGATGTCATGGTACTCGGCCGGCACGTCCACCACGGTGAACGTCTTGCCGAGGCTCGCCTCGTCGAAGATGTACTGCTTGCGCTCGAGCACGTCGATGTGGCCGGTGAACAGCTCGCCCGACCCGACCGGGATCTGGAGCGCGAAGGCGCGCTTCGACAGACGGTCCTTGATCATCGTCATGCAGCGGTCGAAGTTCGCGCCCACGCGGTCCATCTTGTTCGCGAAGATCATCCGCGGAACCTTGTACCGGTCCGCCTGGCGCCACACCGTCTCCGTCTGCGGCTCCACGCCGGCCACGGAATCCAGCAGCGCCACCGCGCCGTCGAGCACGCGCAGCGACCGCTCCACCTCGACCGTGAAGTCGACGTGGCCTGGCGTGTCGATGATGTTGATCCGGTACATCGGACCGGTGCCCTTCTCGTACGACTGGCCGTGGCGCTGCCAGAAGCAGGTCGTCGCGGCCGACGTGATCGTGATGCCGCGCTCCTGCTCCTGCTCCATCCAGTCCATCGTCGCGGCGCCTTCGTGCACCTCGCCGATCTTGTAGTTCTTGCCCGTATAGTAAAGAATACGCTCGGTGGTCGTCGTCTTCCCGGCATCGATGTGCGCCATGATGCCGATGTTGCGATAGTCCTCGAGCGGCGTTGTCCGTGCCATATCTATCCCGTCAGGTGTCAGTCGTCGCGCCAGCGACACGCGCGTTCATCAAATACAAACGCGGGTGGACCAGGCACCCCATCGGGCCGGTATCCATCCGCTGTCGCCAGGGTGTGCTCGCCTCTGCAGCGCGAGCGGGGACCCAAGGCGCGCCGGCCATGCTGCCCGGCGTCAGGTTGTCCTGCGTTGCTTTTCGGGAAAGGCGACTCGTCGCCCTCGGCCTGTAGAACCCTTTCGGTCAACCCGAAAGCCCATAAGAGTCGGCCGCAGTGAGCCGACGACTACGGTCGATTCGAGCGAACCCGAGCCAAAAACCCCGTAGCCACTTGAATTTATCGGAGATCCGGGCGCTGTCAACCGGGAGCGTCAACTACTCAAAGATGACTACTCCGTACCCCGCACCTCGTACGAACACCCGGTGAGCCGGCTTCGCCGAATGCACCGCCGCCCCCTCGATCAGGATGCTGGAGGAACGCGCCGGCCCCGCATTCGAGTGGCCCGCCCCCTGGGTCCCGGTACCAGGTACGAGGTACGAAGTACTAGTAGTTGTCCTTCTTCCTATACCCGTACCCCGCGCCCAGGAGAAACACCCCCACCGCCCCGTACGCCGCCACCCGCAACAGCACCCCGCTGATGTCCGAGGCGTGCAGCACCGCCTTCAGCGCGGCATAGATCGCCAGCAGCAATCCGGCGACCCGCAGCCGCTGGATCCCCAGCCGTCGCCCGATCAGGATGCTCGCCACGCCGCAGGCCGCGTAGTACGCGATGAGCAGGAATGTCGCGATGTCACGCGAGAACGCGTCCGCCAGCTCCATCCGCCCCCACAGGATGGCGAACCCGATCACCGTGCCCAGCCGCACCGCGCGGTCCGCCCACGCCGACGGTGCCCCGCGGCCTCGGCTCAACATCACCCCGGCGAGCGCCAGCCCTGCTGTCGCCGCCGCTGCGGAGGCCGACGAGCGGGTCATGAAGGGCACGTACGCGTACGCCTGTCGGCTCGCGAGCTGGTCCAGTGCCGACAGCGCGGCCCCACCAGACGCCACCGCGACCCCGATCAACGGCAGCACGCTCGTCTCGTCGTCCACGAGCGCGGCGAGCACCACGCCCCAGGCCGCCAGCCCGGCCACGAGCATCAACGGATGCGGCCAGAGCAGCAGCGATATCGCCGCGCTCCCCAGCACCCCGCCCGCCAGCAGGTGCGCACCCCCTCGGCGGCGCTCGCTCCGCAGTCGCTCGAACCGCCACGCCGCGAGCGCGAGCGCCGCCCACACGGCGAACACCAGGCCCTGCGCCGGCTCGCGTCCATCGGTCGCCGCGCTGGCGATGCCGAGTGACAGCAGCGGGAGCACCAGCGCGCTCGTCACCCAGAGGCGCTGCCGTGGACGGCGCACCAGGAGCGATGCGTACGTCACCACTGCCACGAGGGCGCCCACCGCGGCGGCCGGGATCCAGTTGCCGGCCACCATGCGATCCCATCCGTCGGGTACGCCGACGAGCGCCGTCGCCAGGAACGCCCGAGCCAGCGCACCGCGCCACACGCGCTCACCGAGCAGGAGCGCGCCCGCGGCGCACGCGGCGCCGAACAGTACGATCACGAACGGCGAATACCACGCGCTGCCCGTCGTCATCGCCGCGGCCGTGAGCGTGTACGCCAACGCACCGCCGGCGAGCACGATGAACGCGCGCGTCCAGCGCG
>DASTGQ010000039.1:0-2702 GCA_035718985.1 Gemmatimonadaceae bacterium | reverse complement strand
GACGCATGGGATCTCCTGGTGACGGTGAATGGAGACGCGCCAGGCGGTGGGGGCCCGGTGGTGCCGAGTGAGGGCAATGATAGCCGCTCCGGACTCGTCGGCAAGCAGCGGGCGACGAGCGCGCTCGGCGCTGGACAGCAGCGGCAACCCGGCGCACCTTCGACGCGCACTCCTCCTCGAGCCCTCACGCCAAGAATGCCGAGCCTCGCCGTCCGCCGACTCGCCACCGCGATCACGCTGTTCTTCCCCGCTGCCGCCGCCGCGCAGACCTCCGCACTCGAGGCGACCATCCGCGCGCGACTCGACTCGCTCCCCGCGCAGAGCGCGTTCTACGCGAAGCAGCTCGCCACGGGCAACGAAGTCGCCATCCGCGCCGACGTGCCCATGAACACGGCGAGCGTGATCAAGATCCCGGTCATGATCCTCGCCTTTCGCGACGCCGACGCTGGGCGGCTGAACCTGGACGAGCGCCACACCATCACCGCCGACGAGCTGCGACGCGGCAGCGGGCTGCTGCAGACGTTCGACGTCGGGCTGCAGCCGACGTATCGCGACCTCATCACGCAGATGATCATCACGAGCGACAACACGGCGACGGACATCATGATCGCCAGGGTCGGCCGCGAGCGCGTCAACCACATGCTCGACTCGCTCGGCTATCGCGAGACGCGGCTGCGCATGTCGGTGGGCGAGACGTTCCGGCAAGTGTTCGTCGCCGCCGACCCGAAGTACGCGTCGCTCACCGACCGCGAGGTCTACCAGCGCGGATTCCCGAGCGACACGGGCGCCGAACGCCGCAACGTGGCGTTCGTGCTGGATTCCACGAAGTGGCTCGGCCGCACCACGGCGCGCGAGATCTCGCGCCTGCTCGAGCAGCTCGAGCGTGGACAGCTCGCGTCGCCCGCATCCACCGCCGCCATGCGCCGCATCCTCCGCAGCCAGCTCTACGCGTCGCGCCTTCCCCAGCGCATCAGCTTCCGCGTCGCCATGGGGCACAAGACGGGCGACTGGCCGCCGCAGCTCGGCAACGACGTCGGCATCATGTACCCGCCGAACGGGCCGATCGTGATCGCCGTCTTCACGAACGGGAATACGGGCCCCTTCTACCAGCTCGAGGCCGCGGAAGGGCGCATCGGCGAGGACATCCTGAACGCGTGGGGAGGGTCACCGCGGTAAGAGAGCGGTAAGACCGCGGCGGCGACCTCGCTGCCGACACGTCCGCCACGACGCGTCGGCGTTCGCCCGACACATTTGTTTCTCCCCTCCGTGCATTCATTCACCGCCAGGCGGGCAGCTCGGCATCGTGCCTGGCCGGAGTGGAGCATGCGCGCACAATCGCGATACATGGTGGTGGCATCCGTCGCGATGATCGGCGCGCTCGCGGCGTGGCGGGCGGGGTCGTCCGGACCGTCGGCGGCGGACGAATGCGCCGGCGCCCCGAACACGCCACCGGCAGTGCACGACACCACGGCCGAGCTGCGCCTCGTCCTCAACCTTCCCGCCTACCGGCTGGATGTGCTCGAGGATGGCCGGATAGAGAGCACGATCCCGGTGGCCGTCGGCCAGCGGAAGTACCCGACGCCGATCGGGCACTACCGCCTCGACTACGTCGTCTGGAATCCCTGGTGGCATCCGCCCGACCGCTGGTGGGCGCGCCACGAGAAGGTGACCGCGCCCGGATGGGCCAACCCGGTGGGCCGCGTGAAGCTGCACGTGACGGAGCTCATCTTCATGCACGGCACGCCCTTCGAGGCGTCGCGCGGCAGCGCGGCGTCGCACGCCTGCATCCGCATGTCGAACGCGGATGCCATTGCCCTCGCCCGGCTGGTGCACTCCCGCGCGGGCCCGCCGCTGCCGCCCGGAGAGCTCGACGACCTCGTTGCCGACACGTCGCGCACGCGCACGCTCGTGCTGTCACGCACCGTGCCGGTGGACATCGACTACGACCTCGCGGAAGTGCGTGACGGTGCGCTGTGGCTCTGGGTGGACGTCTATCGCTTTGCCGGCACGCGCGTGGCGAGCGTGCAGAGCCAGGCGCTCACCGCGCTCACCGACTTCGCCGCTGGCGGCGCCGACGCCATGGACACGGCGATCATCGACACGACGCGCCTCCGCGCACTCGTCCGCGTGGCGCGCCGCGCGCCGGCACACTTGCCGGTGGAGAGCCTCTTCGTGCGGAACGTGGCGCTGCCCGACGCGCGCAGCGCCACGAACGGTCGCTGACGCTCAGCGGTCGGGCAGGAAGCGCAGCAGCGTCTGGCCCTTGCCGTGCCGGAGGCAGAGGCCGAGGTCCCGCTCCTCGCTGTCGCACAGCACTGCGACGCTCTGCACCGCGGAGACGCCACGGCTGAGGTGCGTGGCTCCCGCATGCGAGCCCCCGATCATCAGCTCCACTCGGCCATCGTGTGGATCGTAGCTGGCGCCGAAGAACGCGTAGCCGGTCTCCTGCCGCTGTGCCCCGATGTCGGGATCGTCCACCTCCACCTCGCACCGTCGGCCGGCGTTGCGCGCCGTGAAGGCCTGCAGCACCTCCTGCCACCGCGCCGGATCCTTGGTTCGCGTCGTGCCCGTCAGCCGGCGCTGCATCTGATCGAGTGCCTCGAACGACGGCTCGGGGACGACGAGCACGGAGCAGCGCGCGCCGCGAACGAGCGCGGTCGTCACGCTCCCCACCATGAGGCGCGAGAGGAACGACAATCCCT
>DASTGQ010000038.1:0-6577 GCA_035718985.1 Gemmatimonadaceae bacterium | reverse complement strand
AACATGGAGCGGCTGCGCGCGCAGCGTGGTGGTTTCGTGGCGATCGGCGGTGGTGCCGGCCCGGACATCGCCGGTGGCGGTGGTGGCGGCCGACAGGTGATCACGATGCGCGTGGGCGGCGACGGCGCCGAGCCGCCGCGCCGCGGCGGTGACCGCGCGCAGGGGAATGCCAGCGGCAACAACGGCAGCAGCGGCGCCAATGGCAGCAACGGCAACGCCCGCGGGAACAACGGCAACGGCAACGCGCAGCCCGAACTCCCGCCGCTCAACTTCGTGTCGCCCTCGGAGCTGCCCGATTACAAGCCAGTGTTCAGCACGGGTTCGGTCCGCGCCGACATGGACGACCGCATCTGGGTGCGCACCATCCCCACGAAGGCCTCGACGGCTGGCGCGATCTACGACGTGATCGACCGCAGCGGGAAGCTCGTGGACCGCGTGCAGGTGCCCGTGAACGCCACCATCGCCGGTTTCGGGAAGGGCGGCGTCGTCTACGTCGGCACCCGTGAGGGCGGCGAGATCCGGTTGCAGCGGGTGCGGGTGGGGCAGTAGCGACAACTTCGAGTACTCCGTACTACGTACCGGGTACGACGACCGACGGGCCACCCCCATGAAGGCGTGGCCCGTCATTCGTTTGTCGCACCACGCCGCAGTCATTATGGCGTATCTCGACGCGATGGCGCAGCGCATCGAGTCGACGATCAGGGTGACGCTTGCAATATCTGCGGTGGGAAACGCGCCCGTCGAACGACCCTGACGCGGAGCCGCCCGCACCCTTCCGACCTGCTCGCTTCGTCCACATACTGCTGCACTGCCGCGGGTACGCCCGACGATGCGTGCCCAGGTCGATGTTCCTGCCTCTCCCCGACGCAGGGTGTCTCGCGCGCCGCCGTCGCACCGCTTCACGCGGCCTGGCCGACGCGTCCTCATTCACCAGAGAGCCAACATGATTCGTCCCCACCTCCGGCCGACAGCCCTCCGGCGCGCTGCCCTGGCTGTCGTCCTGTCCCTTCTCTCCGCCAGCCCGGCACTCGCGCAGCGCCGTGAAGGAGGCACCGTCACTGGACGGGTGACCGACCGCGCGAGTGGCGAAGCGCTCGTCGCCGTGCAGGTAGTCGTCGAGGGTACGCGCCTGGGCCAGGTCACCGGCGACGACGGCCGCTACACCATCGTCGGCGTACCGTCCGGGACGCGCCGCATCACGGCGCGACGCATCGGCTACGTGCAGGAGACACGCACGGTCACCGTCGCTGACGCAGGCACCGTGACCGCCGACTTTGCGCTGGCGCACGGTGCCGTCGCGCTGTCGGAAGTCGTCGTCACCGCCACTGGTGAGCAGCGCACGCGCGAGCTCGGCAACGCCGTCTCGACGATCGATTCGTCCGTCTTCGCGAACGCGCCCATCCGCAACACCCAGGATCTCCTCACGGCACGCGCCACCGGCGTCACCGTCCTGCAGAACTCCGGGCAGCCGGGCTCCGGCGGCACGATCCGCCTGCGCGGCGTGAACAGCATCAGCCAGGGCAACGACCCGCTGATCTACGTGGACGGGGTGCGCATCTACAATGGACGGACCAGCACGAGCGTGTCCGGACGCCAGTCGGTCGCACCGCTCAACGACATCGATCCGGCAGACATCGATCGGGTGGAGATCGTGAAGGGGCCGGCCGCCACGACACTCTACGGCACGGAAGCCTCCGGCGGGGTGATCCAGATCTTCACCAAGCACGGAACGAGTGGAAAGCCGCAGTGGAGTGCGGAAGTCACCGAAGGCGTCAACAACATGGGTCACGTCGGCCCGGCGTCCGACCCGACCGGCCTGTTCTTCAACGAGTGCCGCGGCCCGGACCTCGTCAACGGCCTCGGCGTGAAGTTCGAGGATCCCACCTGTCCGGCGAGCGGTTCCTGGCTTCGCAACGCTGCCGTGCAGCGCTACTCGCTCGGTGTGCGCGGCGGCTCCCCGGATGGCTTTCGGTACTTCGTGTCGTCGAACTACGCGAGCGAAGGCGCGGTCCTTCCCACCGGGGGCAACACCGACGGCGGCGTTCGCGCCAACCTCGGCTTCTCGCCGGCACGCGGCCTGAACGTCTCGGTGAACTCGTCACTGCTCAAGCGCACCGTGACGTGGTATCCGGATGGCAACAGCGCCAACGGCGCGCTGCTGAACATCTCGCGCGGACCCGGCTCCAACTTCAAGGGCGCCGGCTGCTCCGACCCCACCCTGGTCTGCGTGTTGAACGACAGCCTCTTCGCGCTCAACAGCTTCACCACCACGAATCACTTCGTCACCGGGGGGGTCGTCACCTACACCCCGATCGAACAGCTCACCAATCGCCTTGCCGTCGGCTACGACTACAACGACGCCGACATCTCCTCCATCGTTCCCTTCGGGTACCTCCGCGTGCCCACCGGGACCTACTACCAGACGCTCTGGAACCGGACGCTCATCACCGTGGATGCCGCGTCCAGCCTGAAGCACCCCTTCGGCGCGAACTTCCTCTCCACGACTTCCGTCGGCGGCCAGCTCTTCGACAGCCGCCTGCGTTCCACTGACCTGGAGGCGGACAACTTCTCCGGGCCAGGTGAGCCGACACTCATCAGCGGTTCCCTGCGCACGATCAACGACGTCAGCCAGCAGCGGGTGATCAACGCTGGCTTCTTTGCCCAGCAGGAGGTCGGCTGGCGCGATCGCCTCTTCGTCATCGCCGGGTTGCGAGTGGACGGCAACAGCGCGTTCGGCAAGAGCTTCGGGCTCCAGGCCTACCCCAAGGTCAGCGCGTCCTACGTGATCTCGGACGAGGACTTCTTCCCCAAGCACTACGTCGAGACGCTGAAGCTGCGTGGTGCGCTGGGTGAATCGGGCAAGGCGCCGGGAGCGTTCGACGCCGTTCGCACGTACGACCCGGTCGCGGCGGAAAATGGCCAGTCCGCGTTCACGCCCTCGCAGATCGGGAACCCGAACCTCGGGCCCGAGCGCACCCGCGAGACGGAGCTGGGCTTCGACCTCACCGCACTCGAGAGCCGGCTGAGCGTGGGCTACACCTACTACCACCAGCACACGATCGACGCGCTGATTCCGGTCTCGCAGCCCCCCTCGCTCGGCTTCTCCAATCCGCAGCTCACCAACGTGGGTGAGCTGTTCAGCAGCGGCAACGAACTGTCCGTCGCGCTGGATGTGCTCCGCCGCGACAACGTGGGCCTCACCGCACGCACGCAGTTCTCCACCTTCAACAGCAAGGCGGGCAACCTCGGCGGACAGACCATCACGATCGCCGCGCTGTCGCGCAGCTACGTGCGTGAAGGGCTGCCGGTGCCGGCGTACATCGGCAAGCGCGTCACCAACCCGAACGACTACGCCGATCCCATTTACGAAGACGACGCCTTCCTCGGCGCGACGTTCCCCACCCGGATCATCAGCCCGAGCCTGTCGCTGACGCTGTTCCGATCGGTGACCATCGACGCCCTCGGCGAGTTCCAGCGTGGCGGACACCTGCTCAACGCGATGGCCTACCAGAACGCCTTCCTCAACAGCTGGCAGCCGTGCTACGCCGCCCAGAACGCGATGCGCCAGGCCGCGGCGGGCGACGCGTCCGCGCTTGCCGGCTTCACCGCGCTCCAGCGCGCACGGTGCACCCTCAGCGGCACGGAGCGCGACTACAGCCTCTGGGTGGAGAGCAGCGATTTCTTCAAGCTCCGGCAGCTCTCCCTCACCTACGACGTGCCCGCGCGCTTCCTCCGTGGCGCCCACAGCGCGTCCCTCACCTTCGCCGGCCGCAACCTGTACACGAGCACCAAGTACAGCGGTACCGATCCGGAAGTCGCCGATCAGCGCGACAACTCCTTCTCGCGCCGCGACTATTACGTCTTCCCGACGTACCGGTCGTTCACGGCCTCACTCCGCCTGGGCTTCTGATCATGACCTCACGCTTCACGCCGCGCTGGTACGCGGGTGCCACGCTCCTCGGTGCCCTGCTCCTCGGCGCCTGCGACTTCACCGTCACCAATCCTGGCCCCGTCCAGGACTCGCAGCTCAACACACCCTCCGCCATGCCGGCGCTCGTCAACGGCATGTCGGGCGACTTGTCCTTCGCGCTCGGCAACTACATCGATCGTGGCGCCCTCTTCGCCGGTGAGCTGACTCACTCCGGCAACTTTGCCGCGGAAGGCCACTTCTACCGCGGCACGGTCACGTCCGATGACGTCATCGGCGACTGGGGTCGCATGCAGACGGCGCGCTTCAGCGCCGAGGACGGCCTGCGCCGCATGCAGCAGGTGCTCGGCTCCGGCTTCGAGACCTCGCCGCTGACGGCGCGCGCCTACCTGTATGGGGGGTTCGCCAATCGCTTCCTCGGC
Organism: Gemmatimonadaceae bacterium; assembly: GCA_035718985.1. Lineage (GTDB taxonomy): Bacteria > Gemmatimonadota > Gemmatimonadetes > Gemmatimonadales > Gemmatimonadaceae > AG11. The sequence goes on along the minus strand of DASTGQ010000038.1, from coordinate 2,227 downwards.
GAGAACGTGTGCACCGGGGTGATCGACGGCGGACCCGCGCAGAGCGACTCGGTCTACTTCGTCCGTGCCGAAAGTCTCTTCACGCGCGCCTACACCATCGCCACCGCGCTCAAGGTGGACAGCCTCGCGAAGGCCGCCCTTGCCGGTCGCGCTACCGTGCGCGCCTGGCAGGGAAACTGGACCGGTGCCGCCGCCGACGCAGCGCAGGTCCCGACAGCGTTCGCGTACAACGCCATCTTCTCCACCAACACCCCGCGTGAGAACAACGATCTCGCCGTCCAGACGATCTCCCGTCGCGAGACCACGGTGTGGGATACGCCCTGGGACAGCACGCGCTCCGACCCGCGCACGCCATGGGACACGGTGAAGACGACCGCCGGCAAGGTGCAGACAGGGCAGGATGGCAAGACGCCCTTCTTCCGGCAGAAGAAGTACACGTCGCTCGGCTCGCTCGTCCCGCTGGCGAAGGGAACGGAGATGCTGCTGCTCCGCGCCGAGGAGCGGCTGCGCGCGAACGACCTGCCCACCGCCGTCACCCTCATCAACCAGGAGCGGGCATTCTACAAGCTCCCCGCCGTGGCCCCCACGACCGTGGACGCAGCCTACACCCAGCTCGAGGCCGAGCGGGGCGCAGTGCTCTGGCTGGAGGGCCGCCGCCTGTGGGATCTGCGACGCTGGTTCGTCGAGGGAAAGAACGACTTCCTCGCCAACCGCGACAAGTGCGTCCCGATCAGCAGCACCGAGCTCGGGTCCAATCCCAATCTGAACTGACGGTTCGACGCGGTCACGATGAACCGGTGGGGCGGCACTGCACGGTCTGCAGTGCCACCCCACTGTGCATCCCTACTTCACTCTCGGCAGGATGAGCGTGAACTCACTCCCTCCTTCCACTTCGCTCGATGCCTCCAGCCGCCCTCGCATCGCGAGCGCGAGGTCGCGGCTGATCGAGAGCCCCAGCCCCACCCCCTGCTGGCTCGTCGGCGTGAGGTGGCGGTCCACCTGGACGAACGGATCGAACACCCGCGAGAGCTGATCGGCCGGGATCCCGCGTCCCGTGTCGCGCACCGAGAGTCGCACCTCGGTCGCGTCCGCCCGGCACTCCAGCACCACCTCGCCCGTCTCGGTGAACTTCACCGCGTTCGCCAGCAGGTTGAGGAGGATCTGGCGCACCTTCTCGACGTCCACGTGCACCACCGGGTGGTCCGTGCAGGACTCGAATCGGAAGCGCAGCCCCTTCGCCTCCACCTGCGGCATGATGAGATCCTCGAGGCCGGCGAGCACGGGCTTCACCGATACGTCCTCCATCCGGAACTCCACCTGCCCGGTTTCCAGCTTGGCGAAGTTCAGGATGTCGTTGATGAGGCCAAGCAGGTACTGGCCGCTGCGCTTGATGCGATGCACGTCCTCACGCTGGCCGTCGTTGAGGTCACCGCGCACGCCGATCAGGAGCAGGTCGGAGTAGCCGGTCACCGCATTGAGCGGCGTGCGCAGCTCGTGGCTCATCATCGTCAGGAAGGCGCTCTTCGCCTTGTTCGCCTCCTCCGCTTCGCGACGCGCGTCCTCGGCGAGCTCGCGCGCCGTCTCGGTGTCCAGGCGCGCGCGTACCTGATCGGTCACCTCGTATGCCACGCTCGCCACCGCGTACACCGCTCCCGATGCATCGCGCAGCGGCTGGTACCCGATGTTGAAGAAGTATTCCTCCGGCACCCCGTCGCCGTCGCGGTCGAGCAGCACGCGCTCCTCCATGCTCGTGTACGGCACCCCCGTGCGGTACACCTCGTCCACCCGCTCCGGAAATCCCTGGGTCTCGAGCTCGGGAAACACGTCGCGCAGCCTGCGCCCGATCAGGGGCCGCCCCGAGCCGGGCGACCGCGCATAGCGCGGGCTCACCAGCGTGTACACGTGCTCGGGCCCCGTGAGCACCGCCACGGGCATCGGGGCCTGCTCGAAGAGCGTGCGCCACCGCTCCTCGCTCCGGCGCAGCTCGTCGGTGCTGCGCTCCAGCTCCGTGTTCACCCGCTCCAGCTCGCGTCGCGCCAGCGTGTGCTCCGTGACGTCGTGGCCGTGCGCCACCACGCCCACCGCGTTCCCGTCGCCATCGGTGAGGGGCTGATACACGAAGTCGAGGTAGCGCAGCTCGGGCGCGCCCGCGCCGCGCTCGAGCTCGACCGCGATCTCGCGCCCGACGAACGGTCGCCGATTGCGCACCACGCCCTCGAGCAGCTCG
>DASTGQ010000037.1:0-2103 GCA_035718985.1 Gemmatimonadaceae bacterium | reverse complement strand
CTCGGGGTTGATGGAGCCGAGGTTGCACGTCTCGATCACGCTGAGATGCTGGTCGGGAAAGCGCAGCAGGTGCGCCTTGTAACCCATCATGCTCCCCGAGTGCTCGTCGGTGCGCAGGCCGCGATACGTCGATACCTCGTTGCCGAACGCGTAGATGAGCGTGTCGCCGTTGACAAGGACGCCGCGCGTGTGGATGAGCTTCTGGAGCGTGTCGCCGCCCACGAGGTGGGAGTAGTAGTTGGCGTCCCACTTCGCGAGGTCCTCCACCGTGGAGTAGAGCCCGCCCGCCCCGATCTTGTCGAAGTTCTGCAGGTAGCTGATGCGGAAGCCGCCATGGCCGTCCGGCTCGTAGCTCATGGCGCGGTCCTTCATCACGTGGCCAGGATCGTCATGGAAGTGCGTGTGCGTCATGCCGAGCGGCGCGAAGAGGCGCTCGTCGGCGAGGACGCGGAGCGGCTTGCCGCTCACCCGCTCGAGGATCTTTCCCAGCAGCCAGTAGCCCGAGTTGCTGTAGAGGTACTCGGTGCCCGGCTTGAAGTTGAGCTCCTTCTGCCGCGCGATGAGCGCGAGCGCGGAGTCGTCGGGCATCACGTCTTCCAGGCGCTTTCCCGCGAGCTCCATCAGGCCATACATGTCGCGAATGCCGCTCGTGTGGTGGATCAGGTCGTTCACCGTGACGGGCACGCCGTAGGTCTTCGCGTAGTCCGGCATCGCGGGGAGGTACGTCCTGATGTCGGCGTCGAGCCGGAGCTTGCCGTCGATGGCGAGCAGCGCGGCGAGCGCGGCGGTGAACTGCTTGGTCACCGAGCCGACGTAGAACACGGTGCGCGGCGTGATCGGAACGCCGTAGTCGAGGTTGGCCATGCCGTAGCCGCGCTCGTAGACGAAGCGTCCGTCACGCACCACGCCGAGTGCGCAGCCGGGGGAGCCACTGGAGTCCCAGCGCGCGAAGAGGCGGTCGATGCGCGGGTCGGGCGCGAAGCGCTGCGCGGCGACGCGGCCAGTGCCGGGACGCTGTGCCTGCAGCGTTGACGCGGCGAGCGCGAGCGTGAGACAGGTGAATGCAGAACGAATTCGGTGCACGAGTGGCATTGTCCGTTGTGGTCGACGCCAATCAATCACCGGCGCGTCGTTTGTCGAGGCCGTAGCGGCCTGATCGGGCGCCGCCCGATGGCTGTCGCCCGTATCTTGCCTTGTGACGGCCATCACCCGTCGCCGCGCCGTGCCCCACACCGCCGAACCACCATCGGATAGCTCCGCTCCCCGCGCCGTCGCGTTCCTCGCGGGCGAGGGGGAGATGCGGGAGCGCGTGCGGGAGTTCGACTGGGCGTCCACGCCGCTCGGTCCGATCGAGCAGTGGCCGCTCACGCTGCGCAGCACGGTAGACACGCTGCTGGGGTCCGCCTTCGCGAGCATCGTGCTCTGGGGAGCTGAGCTGATCCAGATCTACAACGATGCGTACGTCTCGATCATCGGCGTGAAGCATCCGGCGGCGCTCGGCCATGGCAATGCCGAGGTGTGGCCCGAGGTCTGGGAGATCAACGAGCCCATCTTCCGGCAGGTCTTCGGGGGCGAGACGGTGATGCGGGAGGATGCGCTGTACCCGCTGGCGCGGCGCGACGGCGAGGTGGAAGACGTGTACCTCTCGATCAGCTACAGCCCCGTGCGGAACGACGAGGGCGAGATCGGCGGCGTGCTCGTGACGATGGTGGAGACGACGTCGCGCGTGCAGGCGCGGAGCATGGAAGCGGAGCGGGAGCAGCTACTCCAGGAGCTGACGGTGGAGCGGTCGCGGCTGGCGAACGTGTTCCGGCAGGCGCCGGCGTTCCTGGCCGTGCTGCATGCTCCGGAGTGGCGGTTCGATCTGGTGAACGACGCGTACTACCAGCTCGTGGGCGACCGGGCGCTGATCGGGCGCACGGTGGCCGAGGCGCTCCCCGAGGTGATGGACCAGGGGTTCATCGAGCTTTTGGACATGGTGGTGCGCACCGGGCATCCATACGTGGGGCGCGAGATCCCGATCATGCTGCACCGCGAGGCCGGCGTACTGGAGGAGCGGTTCCTCGACTTCGTGTACCAGCCGCTCACCGACGGCGAAGGTCG
>DASTGQ010000036.1:0-4699 GCA_035718985.1 Gemmatimonadaceae bacterium | reverse complement strand
GGACGCATCTCCCCCCACCACCGACCGTCGTCAGCGACGGTCGGTGGTTGAGCGACAGCGTCGAGGTACATCAGGCGGGCGTCCCACCGGGTCTTCGTACCATGTACCAGGTACGAAGTACTAGCCGTTGCCCTTTTCTCGCCCGAATATCGACCCCGTCGTCCCCTCCAGCATCGGCGCCGCCTTCGGCCACTTCAATGAGGCGAAGATGGACGCTGCCAGCACGACGAGCACCACGGCGAGCGAGAGCATGATCGGGATGTGCACCCAGCTCTCGATCAGCATCTTCACGCCCACGAACGTGAGGATCACCGCCAGCCCGTACTTCAGCAGGTGGAACTTCGTCACCACGCTGGCGAGGAGGAAGAACAGCGACCGCAGGCCGAGCACGGCGAAGATGTTCGAGGTGAAGACGAGGAACGGGTCGCGCGTGATGCCGAAGATGGCGGGAATGGAGTCTACCGCGAAGATGAGGTCCGTGCCCTCGACCAGCACCAGCACGAGCAGCAGGGGCGTCGCGTAGCGACGTCCCTCTTCCACGGTGAAGAAGTGCTTGCCGCGGTACCCGTTCGTGAGTGGGAGGAACCGTCGCACGAACTTCACGATCGGGTTCTGGCTGGCGTCGAACTCCTCGTCCTGCTTCACCGCCATGCGCACGCCGGTCACGACGAGCAGGCCGCCGAAGATGTAGATGATCCACTCGAAGCGCGCCAGGAGCGCGGCCCCGAGCGCGATGAAGAGGCCGCGCATGACGAGCGCGCCCAGGATTCCCCAGAAGAGCACGCGGTGCTGGTACTGCGCCGGCACGGCGAAGTACTGGAAGATCAGGACGATGACGAAGATGTTGTCGACGCTCAGCGACTCCTCGATCACGTACCCCGTGAGGAAGGTCAGCGCCGCCTGGTGGCTCGCGAAGTAGGCGAGGCCTGCGGCGAAGAGCAGGGCGAGCCCGACCCACACGGCCGTCCAGGTCGCCGCCTCGCGTGCGCGCACGACGTGCGGCGTGCGGTTGAAGACGCCGAGGTCGAGCGCGAGCATCGCCAGGACGAAGGCGACGAAGCCAACCCAGAACCAGATGGAGGTAGCGATCATCCGGAACGCTCGCCGGACGGCGGGTCGGCCGTCAAGCGCCCCTTCCGTCGAGCCGGAGCGTGCCGCACTCTCCTGCATGCCCACTTTACATCGAGCTGCGCGTATCGCCGCGCTCGCTCTCGCGCTTCCGCTCCCCGCTCGCGCCGCCATGCAGCAGCAGTCCGCGACTCCTGTCATCGCGCCGGCGCCCGCGCCGGTCGAGGCCCTCGCCATCGTCAATGCCCGCGTCTGGACGGGCGATCGCCGTCGCCCGTGGGCCGACGCCGTCCTCGTCCACGGTGATCGCATCGAGGCCGTGGGCAGCAGCGCGGCCATTCGGAAGCGCGTTACCCCGGCGACTCGGGTCGTGGATGCGCACGGCATGATGGTCACGCCCGGCTTCATCGACTCCCACGTCCACTTCTTCGACGGCGGCTTCGCGCTCTCCTCGGTGAAGCTCCGTGACGCACGGACGAAAGCCGAGTTCATCCGTCGCATCCGCGATTACGCCGCCACCCTTCCCGCCGGCACGTGGATCCTCAACGGGGACTGGGATCACACGAACTGGGGTGGCGAGCTTCCCGAGCGCAGCTGGATCGATTCGGTCACCCCGGACAATCCGGTCTGGATCAACCGCCTCGACGGGCACATGAACCTCGCCAACACCCTCGCCCTTCGCGCCGCTCACATCACGCGTGACACGAAGGACGTGGCTGGCGGCACCATCGTGCGGGACGCGAGCGGGGAGCCCACCGGCATCCTCAAGGACAACGCGATGGACCTCATGACGGCCGTCCCCGATCCGACGATGGAGATGAGCCTGCGTGCCCTCGACAGCGCCATGACCTACGTCGCCGAACGCGGGGTAACGAGCGTGGACCACATGGGGACGTGGGCCGACCTCGCCGTCTTCGAGCTCGCGGACACGCAAGGCGCGCTCCGCACCCGCATTGCCGCCGCGGTGCCCCTGGCGACCTGGGCACGCCTGCGAGACACCGTGGCCGCGCGTGGCCACGGCGACGCGTGGCTCCGCATCGGTGGCCTCAAGGGCTTCGTGGACGGCTCGCTCGGCTCCCACACCGCAGCGATGCTCGAGCCGTTCACCGACGCACCGAGCGATCGCGGCCTGTTCGTCAACACGCCGGCGGATCTCTACGCGTGGACGTCAGCCGCGGACAAGGCGGGCCTGCAGGTGATGGTGCACGCCATCGGCGACAGCGCCATCCGCACGCAGCTCAACATCTACCAGCGCGTGGAGCGCGAGAACGGCGCGCACGACCGTCGCTTCCGCATCGAGCACGCGCAGCACATCGCGCCGTCGGACATCCCGCGCTTTGCCCAGCTCGGCGTCATCGCCAGCATGCAGCCCTACCATGCCATCGACGACGGCCGGTGGGCCGATCGTGTCATCGGCGCCGAGCGCGCAAGGACCACATACGCGTTCCGGTCGCTGCTCGATGCCGGCACCACGCTCGCCTTCGGGAGCGACTGGTTCGTCGCGCCCGCCACGCCACTCGAGGGGATCTACGCCGCGGTGACACGTCGTACGCTCGATGACCGGAACCCCGGCGGCTGGGTGCCCGAGCAGAAGATCACGGTGGAGCAGGCGCTCCGCGCCTACACGAGTGGCGCCGCGTACGCCGCCTTCCGCGACACGGAGCTGGGCACCCTCGCTCCCGGCATGCTCGCCGACGTGGTCATGATCGATCGCGACATCACGCGCGTGCCCCCGGAAACCATTCGCGATGCGAAGGTGGTGCTCACCATGGTTGGCGGGCGCGTCGTGTATGACCCCGATAGGCTGGTGAAGTGATTCCACGCGGCGCGGCGTGTAGCCTCGCTGGCGCGGCGGTCGCGCTGCTCGGTGCGTGTGCGCGGCACGGCGACAGGACCGATTCGACACGCCCTTCGTCCGCGTCCGCGACACGATCCGTCGGCGCGGTGCTCGTGCCGCCGCGCAACACGACCCGGCCACCCGCCACCGTGCAGGACACCAACGTCGAATTGCAGGCGCGCCTCACGCGCCTCGAGCGCGAGGCGCGCCAACTCGCGCGCACCGCTGGCTGCGACTCGGTGTCACAGTGCCGGACGGCGCCCCTGGGATGGCGGAGCTGCGGCGGGCCGCGCGACTACACCGTCTACTGCGCCGCGACGACCGATACCGTCGCCCTCTTCCGGAAGCTCGCCGAGCTGGAGGCGGCGGAGAAGGACTACAATCTGCGGTCCGGGATGATGAGTACCTGCGAGATGCGCGTGCCGCCGCGGGTTAGCCTTCGCGAGCGAAGCTGCCGGGAATGAGGGCCGCGGCGGTGGCATCGGGTGTGCGTTTTCGAATGTGTTCTTTCACCAGTGAGGATCCATGCCACCGGCCAAGCACTCCAGCTGTCCATTCTGTGACCTGATTCACGGCGCCGGGGAAGTGTCCATGTGCTTCGAGGACGCGGAGGTGGTGGCGTTCATGGACATCCAGCCGGTGAATGCCGGGCACGTGCTCGTGGTGCCGCGCGAGCACTACGAGTCCATCGAGGACATCCCGCCGTCCCTCGCCTCGCACCTCTTCCAGGTGTCGATGCAGCTCGCGCCCGTCGTGAAGCACGTCGCCGGCGCCGATGGGCTGAACATCGTCGTCAACAGCGGCAAGGCGGCAGGACAGGATGTCTTCCACTACCACGTGCACGTCATCCCGCGCCGGCCAGGCGACGGCTTCGACATCCCGCTGCCCTTCGCCGGCTCGGAGATGCCCGACCGGACGGTGCTGGACATGAACGCGGCGCGCATCATCGCCGCGCTCCGCGACCCCGTGATGGCGCGGACGCGTCCCGAGCGCAGGCGGGAGGGTGTTACCGATCGCCGCAGTCCGTCGTCGCCAAGGTAGGAACGCCCCGGTGGAGTGCCCGATCGCCCTTGCGCGAATGGCACATCCGCTGCACTAGTAGCGCGAAGACTGCATCACCGCAGTTCCGACGCACCCGGAGGCCAATGTTCGCAGCAGCTCAGCACGGACTGACGCAGCGCGCGACTCGAGCGGACGACGCTCGACGCCTCCAGCGGCGGCACCACTACGACCACGATGCGCGACACCCCGCGACAGGGACTCCTTCCCTGTGCGGGGTGTCGTCTTTTCCAGCGAGGTGAGATTGCCCGCTCGACACGGTCATCGCGTCACGCTCCCGCGCGCGCACCGCAGGGTCTTCCGCCGCGTGCGTCGCCTGCTGCCCTCCGAGCAGAAGCGCGCCATCAAGCTCGCCGCCATCCGCGACTGCGGTCGGCGCTGCGTCTACTGCGCGGCGCCGCTCGACTACGCGCACGCGACGCTCGACCACGTGCATCCGCTCGCTCGCGGAGGCGCGCACACGCCGGGCAACGTCGTGGCCGCGTGCCCATCGTGCAACCGGCTCAAGGCGGACATGCTGCCTTCCGAGTTCTTTCTTCGCTATCCGTGGGCGGGGAGCAACTTCATCCACTACGCGCGCGCCGTGCATCGCGCGCTCAAGCGCCAGGCTCGCCGCGCCGTGAGCCTCGCCTTCGCCGAGCCGCGGGCCGCCTGACGGCCCGATGCGCGACGTGGTGCACGCGGCGCCGTCCGGGCGAGTCGCGTGCACCACGTCGTCGCGGCGAACATGCGCCG
>DASTGQ010000035.1:0-3473 GCA_035718985.1 Gemmatimonadaceae bacterium | reverse complement strand
CGATCAGCAGGCGGGGATCAACATCTCGCTCCCCCTCTTCGACGGCTTTCGCGTGAAGTCCAACGTCGATCTCGCCGAAGCCGAAGCGCGCCTCGCCGAGCTGTCACTGCGACAGGAGCGCGAGGGGGTAGCGGTGGAAGTCGCGCGGGCCCGCGCGGAGCTGCGTCGCTCGCAGGCCGTGTTCGCCGCGCGTCGGCAGAACTCCGCCGAGGCAGCGGAAGCATTCCGTCTCGCGTCGCTTCGGTTCGCGCGTGGCTTGAGCACCCAGCTCGAGGTGTCCGATGCCCAGTTGGCGCTCCTCACGGCCGAGAGCACTGAGGCGCGCGCGACCTACGATCTTTTCCTTGCTTCGGCGGACCTCGCACGCGCACTCGGCCGGCCCGTCCCGCTGCTGCCGACCGTCGCCGCTCCGGCGCGGTCCCCCTGACTTGAAATCCCGATTCGAGTGAACGCTTCTCACCGTTCCCGCAACTCCGCCTGCGTCGTGCTCGCCGCGCTCCTTCCGCTCGGCGCGAGTTGCGGCAGCGCGAAGCCGGACGAGAAGCCGGGCGCTGCGTCGGTCACTTCCACGCCGGCGGCGCATCCTGCTGCATCCATCACGCTCGCCGCCACGGACGTTGCCACGGTGTCGCCGGCGACCCTGGAGGACGGCGTAGCGCTCACCGGCGACCTCAATCCCATCGAGACGGTCGAGGTGCACGCTCGCATCGAAGGCGACTTGACGAGTGTCTACGTCCGCGAGGGCCAGCAGGTGCGGGCCGGCCAGTTGCTCGCGCGCTTCGAGGCGAGCGAGCAGGAGAGCGCGCGTTCCAGTGCGGAGGCCGATCGCGTCGCCGCCGAATCGGATCTCGCCAATGCCCAGTGGACGCTCGACCAGAATGCACAGCTGTTCAAGGCGGGCGCGATTGCGGAGCAGGCCTACAAGAGCTCCCAGCAGGCCGTCGTGGCGGCCAGGGCCCGGCTCGCCGCGGCCGAGGCCCGGCTGCGCGCCACGGGTAACCAGGCGCGCGACACGCGCGTACTCTCGCCCACGAGCGGCGTCGTGAGCCGACGGCTGGTGGAGGCGGGCGAGCACGTGGCGAAGGGCGCGCCCCTGTTCACCGTCGTGCGCAACAACGTGCTGGAGCTCGCCGCAGCAGTTCCGGCTCGCCAGTCCACGGCGCTGCGCGTCGGTCAGGTGGTGCACTTCGTCGCCGACGGGCGCCGCATCGATGGATCGGTGGCACGGCTGAGCCCCACCATCGACCCGGCCACGCGCGCCATCACCGTGTACGTCCAGATCCCCAATCCGGGCGGCACGCTGCGCGGCGGCACCTTCGCCACCGGCCGCGTGGTGAGCCGCACGCTCACCAGCGTGCTCGCCGTGCCGAGTGGCGCGCTGCGCCAGTCGCCGGACGACGGCAAGCCGTACGTCTACCGCATCGACGGCCGGACGATCAACGTGGCCCCCGTGCAGCTCGGCGCCACGGACGACCGCCTCGGGCTCGTGCAGGTGACCGATGGTCTTCAGGCCGGTGATCGCGTCGTCATCGGCAATGTGGGCACGCTTGGCCGCGGCATGCAGGTCACGATCGCCGGCCAGGAGCCCAGCATCAGCTCCGCCCGCTGAGTACGGAGCGCCAGCGCCGCGCGCGTTCGCATCTCGATACCGAAGGACCTGATGTTCCTCTCCGACATCTCCATCAAGCGCCCCGTGTTCGCCACCATGATGATGGTGGCGCTCGTGGTGCTGGGCATCGTCAGCTACAACCGGCTGGCGATCGACGAGTATCCCGACATCACGTACCCGGTGGTCATCGCCCAGACCACCTACCCGGGTGCCTCGCCCGACGTGATGATGCGCGACGTCTCCAAGCCGATCGAGGAAGCGCTCAACACGGTCCAGGGGATCAAGGAGATCACTTCCACGTCCCTGGAAGGGGTGTCCATCGTTCGCCTCGAGTTCAACCTCGGCGTGGACGTCGCCGTGGCGCAGCAGGACGTGCAGGCCAAGGTGGCGCGCATTCGCCGTTCGCTGCCCCAGGACATCGACGATCCGATCATCCTGCACTTCGACCCGAACGACTCGCCGATCATGTCGGTGGCGCTCCAGTCGAAGGAGCGTTCCATCCGCGAGCTCACCGACCTCGCGAATGAAGTCGTGCAGACGCGCATCGAGGCCATTCCGGGCGTTGGCGGCGTGAACGTCGTCGGCGGCAACGCGCGGCAGATCCGCATCCAGGTAGACCCGAACGCGATGCGCGCCTATGGCGTGTCGCCGGCGCAGATCGCCACGGCGCTGGCGAAGGAGAACCAGGAGGTGCCGGCTGGTCGCATCGAGCGGGGCGCCACCGAGCGGCTCGTGCGCATCACCGGCCGCATCGTGGACCCGAAGGACTTCGGCAGCATCCCCGTCGCCGTGCGCAACGGCACGCCCGTGCGCATCAGCGACGTGGCCACCGTAGTGGATGGCACGGAGGATCGCCGCACGGGCGCCGAGATCAATCACGTGCCGGCGGTGTCGCTCGACATTCTCAAGGTCTCGGGTTCCAACACGGTCGAGGTAGCCGACGCCGTGCGGGCGGCCGTGGGCGAGCTGGAGAAGCAGCTGCCAGCCGACGTCCACATGACCGTCATGCAGGACTCGTCGCGCCGCATCCGCGAGTCGCTGACCGACGTCGAGATCACCATCATCGCCGGTGCGCTGCTGACGGTGATGATCATCTATCTCTTCCTGAACTCGTGGCGCTCCACCGTCATCACCGGACTCACGCTGCCGGTGTCGATCATCAGCGCCTTCTTCACGATGTGGGTGTTCAACTTCACGCTGAACACCATGACGCTCCTCGCCCTGTCGCTGGCGATCGGCCTCCTGATCGACGATGCCATCGTGGTGCGCGAGAACATCGTGCGCCACCTCGAGATGGGAAAGAGCCACGATGACGCGGCGCGCGAGGGCACCAACGAGATCGGCCTCGCCGTCATGTCCACCAGCTTCGCCGTGATCGCCGTGTTCATCCCGGTGGCGTTCATGGGCGGCATCATCGGCAAGATCTTCTTCCAGTTCGGCGTCACCGTCGCCTTCGCCGTGCTCGTCTCGCTCTTCGTCAGCTTCACGCTGGATCCGATGCTCTCCAGCAAGTGGGCCGACCCGGAGGTGGAGCACGCCGTGAACGACGGTGGCGAACACATGGCCGAGCAGCGCCGGCACGCGAACCCCATCCGGCGCGTCGCCTTCGCGTTCAACGATTGGTTCGAGCGCACGGCCGACCACTACCCGCGCTGGTTGTCGTGGGCGCTCGGACATCGGCTCACCGTGCTCGGCGTGGCCGCGGTCACCGTCATCGCCAGCTTCCTCATTCTCCCGACGCTCGGCTTCACCTGGATGCCTGACGTCAATGGCGACGAGCTCACGGTGAACTTCCGCACGGCACCCGGTTCCCGGCTGGAATACACCATGGAGCGCGGACGCGAGATCGCCGACTTCCTGCAGC
>DASTGQ010000034.1:0-4559 GCA_035718985.1 Gemmatimonadaceae bacterium | reverse complement strand
GACGAGCGAGTGGCGCACCTGCTCGGCATTCAGGTAGTCGAGCATGAGGCTCGCGACCTCGCGGGCGTCGCGCAGGTCGCGGTGCTCGTAGAGGGCGAGATATTCCTCGCCGAACCGGTCCTCGAACCTGGCGTCAGGCATGGCGAGCCGCATGCACTCGGGCACGTCCGGTCACTTGTGGTACGGCTCCCCGCGAATGAGGGTGCCGGCACGATACAACTGCTCGGCCAGCACGAGGCGCGCGAGCTCGTGGGGAAGTGTCCATGGTGCCAGCTGGATGGAGCGCTGCGCGCGCGAGCGCACGTCATCCGCCAGCCCGAACGCCCCGCCGATCACGAAGGCCATGTCCTGGGCGTGGTCGCGGGCTTCTCCAAGCAGCGTAGCGAATTGCGGCGATGTGAGCCGGTCACCGCGCTCGTCACACGCCACGAGGCGCGCGGTGGAAGGAACGCGCTCCAGCAGGCGCTCTCCCTCGCGCGAGCGGACGTCGCCCGGATTGCTGCCACGCCCGCTCGCCTCCCGAACCTCCACGACCTCGAGCGGCCAGTACCGCGCCGCCCGAGTCTCGTAGTCAACGATCGCCGCCGCGAGGTGCCGGTCGCGCGGCTTTCCCACGACGGCAACCACGAGGCGCACGCTCGATCAGGCGTAGATGCCGCGAAGCCGGTGCACCGTGGCGACGCGACTGATGGACACCATGTACGCCGCCGTACGCATGTCCACCTTGTGCTGGGTGGCCAGCTTCAGCACATCGGCGAAGCTTCGCGTCATGATGTCGTTGAGCCGGTCGTTCACCGACTCCTCGGACCAGAAGTACCCGCCGCGGTCCTGCACCCACTCGAAGTAGGAGACGGTCACGCCGCCCGCGTTGGCAAGGATGTCCGGTACGACGAAGACTTCCTTCTCGGCGAGGATCGAGTCCGCGCCAGCCGTCGTCGGTCCGTTCGCCCCTTCCACGATGATCTTCGCGCGAATGTTCTTCGCGTTCTTGCTGGTGATGACGTTCTCGAGCGCGGCGGGGACCAGCACGTCCACCTCGGAGGTCAGCAACTCCTCATTGGTGATCGACTCGGCACCCTTGAATCCCTCGAGCGTCTTGTGCTGCCGGACATGCTTGATGGCCGCGTCGATGTCGATGCCTTTCTTGTTCCAGAACGCGCCGGTCCGGTCGCTGATGGCGCGGATGACACACCCTTCCTTCGCCATGAGATCAGCCGCCACCGAGCCGACGTTGCCGAAGCCCTGCACGGCGACGCTGGTGCCGGACATCTTCATGCCGAGGTGCTTGAGCGCCTGCGTCGCCGAGATCATCACACCGCGTCCGGTCGCTTCGCGACGGCCGAGCGACCCACCCATCTCGATCGGCTTGCCGGTCACGACGGCGGTGACGGTGTGCCGCACGTGCATGGAGTAGGTATCCATGATCCACGCCATCACCCGTTCGTTCGTGTTGACGTCGGGAGCCGGCACGTCGGAATCGGGCCCGAGCGTCTCGATGATTGCTGCGGTGTAACGGCGCGTCAGCCGTTCGAGTTCGCCTGCGCTCATCTTCAGCGGATCACAGATCACGCCGCCCTTCGCGCCGCCGAACGGCAGGTTCACCACGGCGCACTTCCATGTCATCCACGCGGCGAGCGCCTTGACCTCCTCCAGGTTCACCTGCATGTCGAACCTGATGCCGCCCTTGGCCGGGCCGCGCGACGTGTTGTAGAGCACGCGGTAGCCCGTGAAGACCTCGACCTCCCCGTTGTCCATCATCACCGGCACGGAGACGATGACCTGCTTCTCGGGGTGCCGGAGCACCTTGTAGAGGCCAGGCTCCAGGTCGAGCAGCTGCGCCGCCCGGTCGAACCGGCTCATCATCCCTTCAAAGGGGTTGTTCTCGTCGAGGGGATGATCCTTGTCCGGCATGACGATTCTATTGGTCGGCAGTCGAAGATCGGTAGCCATGATCGTGGGAATCCGGGCCGGCCGGGCCGGCGGTTGGCGGGACGCTCGCGCGTGCCGCGAGAATTGTGTTGAGTGACGTGTCGAGCGCAGTCTCGCCATACTCGACCTCGACACCCTGCGAAACATACCACAAGCCCGGACCTTCGCGAGGCCAGAGCGGAGCGAGCTTGACAGCATCCTTGAGCGTGCACACCACCATGTCGTACTCGCGTCCGCGTCGCACGAGCTCGGCCACGTCGCCAGCGTCGTAGGCGCGGTGATCACGGAACGCGGCCTCGTGGACGACGATTGCGCCGGCACTCCGCAATTGTGCAAAGAAGGCGTCCGGGGCGCCGACAGCCGCCACGGCCATCACCCTCGCGCGACGAAGCGCATGGACGGATTGGGTGGTCCCGTCGCGGACGTTGACGATTGCGTTCGGCACAAGGTGCACGATCGCCAGCGGCGTGCCGGCCGTCGCCGACGCCAATTGCTTCGCGATCCGCTGGGCCGTCTCATGAGCGGCTGACTTCCGCGTCACGACGATCAGAGTCGCACGCGCCATCCCCGTGGCCGGCTCACGCAACGGCCCGGCAGGAAGGCAACGTTGCACCGGTTCCCAGCGTTCGGCCGCGACGAGCAACCAGTTTTCCCGGCGCCTGATCCGACGATGCTGGTACGCATCGTCGAGGACCACGCAATCGGCCCCTTGCGCGCGCGCCAGCTGCACTGCGCGCACACGGTCCGCGCCGACAATCACGAGGGCGTCCGGGTTGAGGCGCTGGTGCACCAGGGGCTCGTCAGCTCCGTAGCCTCGGAGAACGATGGCCGGGCGCGCGCCATGCGACAGCAGCCGCCGCGTCGCCCACGCCGCCACTGGTGTCTTGCCCGTGCCACCGACGGAGAGATTACCGACAGCGAGTGCCGGCAGTACGGGATCGACCGACGGCAGCACCCCGGCATCGTACAAGCGGTCGCGAAGGACTGCGGACGCGCAGTACAACCAACTGGGCGGAGCGAGCACGGCGCGCGCGAGCACCGCACCGATCGAGTCACCGTACCAGACGCGCTCGGGCCAGCTCATCCTCACGACCCCGGCACGGCGTCGAGGACCTTCTGCAGCACGTCGGATTGCGCCGCAGCAGCACGCGGAGACTCGGCGATCACGCGCGTGAACGGACCCATGGTGACCGTCACCCGCGCGAACGGCTTCGGGATGAGGAACCGATCCCAGCTCCGCAGCCGCCACGCGCGCGACGCGCTGGCGCGGATGGGCACGATCGGGACCCCGCTGCGCTGCGCCGCCACGGCCGCGCCGGAAGCGAAGACGTGCGCCGGGCCACGCGGGCCGTCGGGGGTGATGGCCCCGTCGGCACCTTCGTCGATCGCGCGCGTCAAGCCAAGCAGCGCGCGGCTCGCACCCTTCGAGGACGAACCCCGCACGGTGCGATAGCCGAGCGACTCCGCGATACGCGCGATGATTTCACCGTCGCGATGTTCGCTGATCACGACCGCAACGCCACGGCCGCGCTGGTGCCACAGGAGGGGGAGCAGCTCTCCGTGCCAGAGCGCAAACAGTACCCGCTGTCCCGACCGGCGCGCCTCGTCGAGCTGCTCGCCGTTGACCGTCCGAACGCGCCACGTGCTGGCGAGCAGGCGGAGGATCCACGCGCCCACCCGCACGATCCAACGCATTCGACGCGCTTCGCTGGTCACGGTTCGCCCTCGGAGAACCGTCGCTCGGCAAGCTCCAGCGCCATGTCTGCCACCCGGTCCGCTGCGCCAACCTCGCCGAGCGAGTCTCGCACGGACCGCAAGGCCTGCACCTGTGCCTGGCGCTCCGGCGACGCGTGATCCAGAAGTGGCGCGACCGCAGCCACGAGCCGCAGCGACTGGAGGCCGTCTTGCACGAACTCCGGTGCGATCTCGCGGCCGGCCACGATGTTGACGAGGCCGATGAACGGGATCTTCACGAGCCGGCGTGCGAGGGCGTACTCCACGCGGCTCGTACGATAGGCGACGACGAGGGGGCACAGTGCGATCGCCGCCTCCAGCGTCGTCGTCCCGCTCTTGCAGATCGCTGCATCGGCGGCGCGAAACACGGTGAACGAGGCTGCGTGCACGAGTGGAAACGGGCACCGCCCGGGCGGAATGTTCACATGCGGAGCGGAGCTCACCACCACCTGCAGCGCCGGCACCCGGCGCTGCAGCTCGCGCGCCGCCGCGACGAACGGATCCAGGTGCCGCGCGATTTCCTGAGCGCGACTGCCGGGAAAGAGCGCCAGCACCGGCCGCTCCGGATCCAGACCGAGCATTCGCCTTGCCTCGTCTCGCGGCGGCAGGTCGCGCGCGCGGTCGAGCAGCGGATGCCCGACGAACGTGGCGTTCACCCCGTGCACACGAAGCAGTCGCTCCTCGAACGGCAGGATCACGGCCGCCCTGGTGACCGTGCGCGCGAGGCGCGGAAGCCGACCGGCGCGCGATGCCCACACCTGCGGCGTGATGTAGTACAGCGTCGGCACTCCTGCCTCGGTGGCCGACGCCGCGATCCCCATGTTGAACCCCGCCGAGTCGATCAGCACCACGAGGGCGACGCGTCCGCTCCTGATCCGTTCCGAAAGCATGCGTCG
>DASTGQ010000033.1:0-3960 GCA_035718985.1 Gemmatimonadaceae bacterium | reverse complement strand
GAGAAGCCGGTGTTGACGGAGCGGGTGAGCATGTCGCCCTCCATCTCGACGAGCTTCATCTTCTCGTCCATCAGGTCGGCGAAGCTCATCGGGTCGATCTCCTCCTCGCCGCGCGCCTTGCGGATCTCGTTGTAGGCGGCGCGCAGGAAGTAGGCGTTGCTCACGCCCGGGATCTCGATCGGATACTGGAAGGCGAGGAAGATGCCCGCCTGCGCGCGCTCCTCCGGTTCCATCTCGAGGAGATTCTTCCCGTCGTAGGTGACCGTACCGGCCGTCACCTCGTACGCGGGATGCCCGGCGAGCACCTGGGCGAGCGTGCTCTTCCCAGAGCCGTTGGGCCCCATGACGGCGTGCACCTCGCCGGCGTTCACGGTGAGGGAGATGCCCTTCAGGATCTCCTTGCCAGCAACCGTTGCGTGCAGGTCTCTTATGTCAAGCATTCTGATATTGCGGTATGAACGTGAATCGTGAGACGTGAATCGTGAATCGTGACGGCGTCTGCAGGCCGCAGTTACGTCTCACGTCTCACGATTCACGCTTCACGAGCTATCCTACTGAACCTTCGAGAGTGATACCAAGCAGCTGCTGCGCTTCCAGCGCGAACTCCATCGGCAGCTCCTTGAACACTTCCTTGCAGAAGCCGCTGACGATCATGCTCACGGCCTGCTCGGCGCTGAGGCCGCGCTGCTTGAGGTAGAAGATCTGGTCCTCGCCGATCTTGCTCGTCGAGGCCTCGTGCTCCACCTGCGCGCTGTTGTTGCCGACTTCGATGTACGGGAAGGTGTGCGCGCCGCACTGGTTGCCGACGAGCATCGAGTCGCACTGGGTGTAGTTGCGCGCGTTCTCCGCCTTCGGCATCACCTTCACGCGGCCGCGATAGCTGTTCTGGCCGCGACCGGCGCTGATGCCCTTGCTGACGATGTTCGACTTCGTGTTGCGGCCGATGTGGATCATCTTCGTCCCCGTGTCGGCTTGTTGGCAGTTGTTTACAACTGCCACGCTATAGAACTCGCCCGTCGAGTTGTCACCGACGAGGAGGACGCTCGGGTACTTCCAGGTGATCGCGCTGCCCGTCTCGACCTGGGTCCAGCTGATCTTGGAGTTCTCGCCGGCGCACTTGCCGCGCTTCGTCACGAAATTGTAGATGCCGCCCTCGCCGTTCGCGTCGCCCGCGTACCAGTTCTGGACGGTGGAGTACTTGATCGTCGCGTCCTTGAGCGCGACGAGCTCCACCACGGCGGCGTGGAGCTGGTTCGTCGAGCGCTTGGGCGCCGTGCACCCCTCGAGGTAGCTCACGTAGGAGCCCTCGTCGGCGACGATGAGCGTACGCTCGAACTGCCCCGTGCCCTCGGCGTTGATGCGGAAGTACGTGGAGAGCTCCATCGGGCAGCGTACGCCCTTGGGCACGTAGACGAACGACCCGTCGCTGAAGACGGCGGAGTTCAGCGCGGCGAAGAAGTTGTCCGAGTGCGGGACGACGGAGCCGAGGTACTTCTGCACGAGGTCGGGATGCTCGCGCACCGCCTCGCCGAGCGAGCAGAAGATGATGCCGAGCGCGGCGAGCTCGGTCTTCATCGTGGTGCCGACGCTCACGGAATCGAAGATGGCGTCCACGGCCACGCCGGCGAGGAACTTCTGCTCGGCGAGGGGAATGCCGAGCTTGTCGTAGGTCCTGAGCAGCTCGGGGTCGACTTCGTCGAGCGACTGCAGCGGCTTCACCGAGCTGGGCGCCGAGTAGTACGAGGGCGTCTGGTAGTCGATCGGCTTGTAGGTGACGTTGGGCCAGTGTGGCTCGCTCATGGTGAGCCAGCGCCGGTAGGCCTTCAGCCTCCAGTCCACCAGCCACTGCGGCTCGCTCTTCTTGGCCGAGATGAGGCGGACGACTTCTTCGTTCAGCCCGGGCGGAATCGTATCGGCTTCGACATCCGTGACGAAGCCGTACTGATACTCCCGGTTGACGAGGGATTCGATGGACGAGCTCATGACAGCGGTCTCCTGACCGATCGGGGTCTATCGTCGCCATGGGCGCCGATCTCGGCGGCCAGGACAGGGCGGAGAATTCACGCGCCTGCGCTCTATGGCGATAGTTGATAAAAGTAGTCGGGATTGGGGTGAGAGTCAAAGCGAAGGGGCTCGAGATGGACGGCAACGGCGAGTACTGCGTACCGGGTACTTCGTACTCGGACCGACATCCACGTCCCAGCAATGCGGGGCCGTGGGATCGCTGCGCCGGGACAGGGCGTCGTCACATTGCTGGGGCTGGCCGTCCGGTCTCGTTACCAGGTACGGAGTACGAAGTGCTCGTCGTTGCCCAATTTCCTTGGGTACGGAGTACGAAGTACTCGTCGTTGCCCAATTTCCTTCCGTGCTGGCCCCTGCGCCGCAGCCGGTGCACTATTCGCCGGTGGATACCGACCCCCGCACCCCGGAACCGATCTCGACCCGTACCGCGCACTCCTACGGGTGGGGTGACGGGTGCACGGGGTGGCACCTCGTCCGGTCGCAGAGCCTCAGCGTGATCGAGGAGCGGATGCCGCCGGGCACGAACGAGGTGCGTCACTGGCACGCTCGCGCCCGCCAGTTCTTCTACGTGCTCGCCGGCACGCTGACGGTCGAAGTCGAGGGGCAGACCCACCGGCTCGAGCCACGGAGCGGCATCGAGCTCCCTCCCGGCACGGCGCACCAGGCGCGCAACGAATCCGACGTGCCGGTGGAGTTCATCGTGATCTCGGAGCCGCGCAGCCACGGCGACCGCCACGAGACGGAGCCGTCGCGCGGTGGCTGAGCTTCCGCGCTACGCCGCGACGCGGTACGTGCAGCCGCTGCGCGAGGGCGGTTCCCTGCCGGCCGTGGTCGACACCGACGAAGGCGGCCTCTTCGTCGTGAAGTTCCGCGGCGCGGGGCAGGGGACCAAGGTCCTCGTCGCCGAGCTGATCGTGGGCGGGCTCGCCCGCGCGCTCGGCCTGCCGGCGCCCGAGCTGGCGCTCGTGTCGGTGTCGCCGAGGTTCGGCCGGAGCGAGCCGGACCCGGAGATCCAGGAGCTGCTCCGCAAGAGCCACGGCATCAACGTCGGCCTGCGGTACCTCGAGGGCGCGTTCAACTTCGACGTCGCCGCCGCGGGGGAGTTCGTGTCGCCGGAGCTGGCCGCGCGAATCGTCTGGCTGGATGCCTTCACGACGAACCCGGACCGCACCGCGCGCAATCCCAACATGCTGATCTGGGAGCGGCAGCCGTGGCTGATCGACCACGGCGCCGCGCTGTATGCGCATCACGACTGGGACTCGGTGGACGAGGCACGCACGCGGACCCCGTTCCAGCTCATCCGGTCGCACGTCCTCCTGCCGCGTGCGGCGGACCTCATGGAAGCGGACCGCTTCGCTGCGTCGCGCCTGACGGACGCGGTGATCCGCGACGTGGTCTCGACCGTGCCCGACTCGCTGTTCGGCGACCCGCGTGCTGCCGGCGGCGACTTTGCCACCGCGGCCGACGCGCGCGAGCGCTACGTGGCGTACCTGACGACGCGACTGCGCGAGCCGCGCGCGTTCGTGCGCGAAGCGGTGGCGGCGCAGGAGCAACTGCGTCTCGAGCCGCCGATCCACCTCAAGGCTCGGCGCTGAACATGGCGAGCCAGGTGGAATACGACTTCGCCGTGCTGCGCGTGGTGCCGCGCGTCCACCTTGGCGCGTTCGTGAACGTGGGCGTCGTGCTGCATGCGCGTCAGGCCGAGCAGCTCGCGATGCGCGTGCTCACCAACGTCAGCGCGCTCGGCGAACGACTCCCCGGCGTGGACGCGGAGCTCCTCGCGCGCTACCTGCGCTCGTGCGAAGCCATCTGCCGCGGCGACCCAACGGCCGGCCCGGTGGCGCTGGCGCCCCCGTCGGAGCGCTTCCACTGGCTCACCGCGCCGAGGTCGGATGTGTTGCAGAGCTCGCCGATTCATGAAGGGGTATGCTCTTCGAT
>DASTGQ010000032.1:0-2498 GCA_035718985.1 Gemmatimonadaceae bacterium | reverse complement strand
TACGGAAGCACGGCCATCATCAGGTAGGCGAGCCGCGAAAAGCGCTCACCGCGCAGGTACAGCACCACGAGCGCCGAAACGAGCAGCACGATCGGTACGTTCTCCACCCACCACGTCGTGCGGTCGTACGGGTTGATGGCGCCCCAGGTGAACAGCGCCAGGTAGCCGACGAAAAGGGCGATCGCCATCGCTAGAGCCGTCCGCGAAAGAGGAAGAGTACGAGCAGCGCGGCGATCACGGCCAGCACGAGCATCGTCAACGATGACTGCACACTCGCGCCCCCGCGTCCACGCGCTCGCCACACGCCCGCAACGGCACCGATGACGGCGATGAACACCAGGACACCGACAAGAAGCGGAATGGACATGCCTGGCGTGGATCCGCCGCGGGGTCAGGGACGCCTGAGTATGGCGCGCGGGACGAACTGCCGGAATGGGGGACCCGGCCCCGCCGTCTCTTTTGCGACTTACGGAGCAGGTTCGACGTCCGCGAGCTCCACGAGCAGCGGAAAGTGGTCCGACGCCGTCCGCGCTAGTTCCGGCGTGCGCCGCACTTCGCACCGCTTCACGCGCGAGGCATACGCCGAGGGCGTGAACACGTAGTCCAGCCTGACATGCGGATTCCAGACCGGGAAGGTGAACCCCGGTTCCCGCTCCGAATCCGGATGCGTGACACGCCACGCATCCACGTACCCATCCGCGCGCATCATCTCGATCGTGCTGCGGGCGATGTCCCGTCCGCTCAGCCAGACCATCCCGCGGATCCACGCCGGCATCGGCGACGGATCGAACCGTTCGCCCGGCGCGAGGGCGTTGAAGTCCCCCGCGATGACGTGGAAGGCAAACGCGTTCTCCTCGCGCAGCAGCTGCTCGCGGATGCCGTCGAGCAGCCTGCGCAGCTCGCGCGCACGGCGCTGCTCGCTCCAGCTCGAGAACCAGGCGCGCAGGTGCAGCACGAACACCCGAGGGAATCCGGCAGCGAGCCGCACCTCGAGCACGGCGTGCCGGGTGCGTGACGGATGACGCCACGCGTGCCCTGCAACGGGCACTCGGCTCAGGAACCCGGTGGAATGCGACGGCCGCGCTCCGCACCAGCCGAACCCCGAAAGCTCCGCGAGTCGTTCGACCATCGCGGGATCCCGCGCTTCCTGCAGCGCCACGAAATCGGGTTCGGCGGCGGAGATCACCTCGGCGAGTGCCTCCACGCGGCCCGTGCCGCCTTCGCGGATGTTGTAGGTGAGTAACCGCACGGTCAGTCGTCGCTGTCCGGCGCCGTCTCGTCTTCCTCTGGCTTCTTCAGCAGCACCAGGTACGGTTGGTCCATCACGACGTCGCGCAGGTACTGCACGAACGACGTCGTCGCCTGGATGTTCACCGGACGCCCCACCATGGCGCAGAGCTGCTTCCGCAAGCCGCCGAGCGCCGGGGCGGCGAAGGGATGCGCGTCGCCGAACGGCACCGAGTGGATCTCCGGAATGTGGAATTCGCGGAAGAGCGCGACCATTCCACCACCCACGAACGTGACGTCCAGGTCGCTCGTCCCCCGTCCGTCGGCGTCGAATGGTTCGTCCGACATCCACTTGTGTCCCGTGACGGCGCTGCCGCGCAGGATGACGTCCACGCCGGCGGGCGTCGCGTCGTCGAGCACGCGAACGAACTCCTCGTAGCGGCGCGGATCACCCCCGAAGGCGAGGCGTATCACACGGTCGCGGATGGTATCCTGGTCGTCAGCGGTGCTGTCGGGTTTCATGACGCCGGACCATAGCGAAGACTGTGCCCGCCCTGTCACCTGCACGCTGGACTGGCGCAGGTGATGGTCGAGGTGCGTGTACGACAGTACGCCCCACGCAGAGGACGTCTTTCGGCCGACGACACCGTATTGCAGTGAGCCTTCACCATCAATGCCCGCGAGGCGACCGCTCGGTTACCGCGATCCCGTCCTTCGCGGCGGGGTGGTGCGCCCTGCCGTCAGCTCCGCCTTCTCCCGGAACGAGAGCGTCGCGCCGCACTGAGTACAGCAGTAGTTGCCCGTTCGCTCCCCCATGTCGTACTCGCGCGAGAACGAGGGGTGATCGCAGGGACGGTCGCCCCACGCCTTCTGGAGCTCGATGGCCTTCTTGCGTTGCACGGAAATGTCCTCCTGGGTCGTCGCAACATAAATGGTGTGCATCGGGCCGGTGGTGTCGTGCGCCCGCACGCGAAACGTCTCCACCGCCAGGCCGCGATGGCGGAGCAGTCGCACGAAGCGTGGATCGTCGCCCACCGACCAGTAGGCGATCCGTCCATCCGGACGCAGCGCGGCAACCGTCGTCGCCACGCCGCGTGCCGCGTACAGCCGCTCGCTCTCCGACATCAGCATCCCCGCCGGTCCGTTGTCCGTATCGAGCATGATGGCGTCGAACGCCGCCGGATTCTCGCCCAGCACGTCGATCACGTCCTGCTGCACCACCCGCACCCGGGGATCCCGCATCGCTTCGGCAGACAGGTCATACTCGGGGT
>DASTGQ010000031.1:0-2919 GCA_035718985.1 Gemmatimonadaceae bacterium | reverse complement strand
GTCGAGCAGCGCCGCGGTCTGCAGCTCCGGGCCGCCGGTCGCCAGGTCCTTCGGCAGGGTGCCGGTGCAGAAGGTTTCGGCCATCATCTCGATCGAGAAGCCGCGGAAGGACGCGGCGCGCGCGAGGTTGATGTTGGTCGTCGGGTTGGGCAGCTGGAGATCGAGTACGATCTTCGTGGAGGCCGTGGCGAGCGAGAGCGGCTGCCAGACATCCCCGTTCAGCGAGCCGTTGAGGTCCGAGATCACCCGGAACCCGAACTCATTGCGGGTCGGGAAGGTGTCGGAGACATCGGCCTCGTCAGTGAACCACGCACCGTACATGATCAGCCAGCCGTAGGCGGTCGCGAAGTTCTGCTGCGCCGAGGCTGCGAGCGTGGCCGCGCCGCTGGTCGGATCGACCGTGGAGGCGTCGATGATGTTGGGATTGGTGACTTGAAGGAACTTGTCGGAACAGGCCGCCCCTGCGAGCAGGAGTGCCCCAAGACAGGTGCGCGAGACCGCGCGTCGGATCGTCGTCATGATGTCCTCTCGGCGGTCAGAAGGTGAGGTTCAGGCGAAGAAGCGTCTTCTTCGCATTGGGCAGCGTGAGGAAGTCCTCACGGGAGAACTGGCCCGCGGTGCCGCTCGGGTCGGAGATCACCTCGGGGTCCGGCCCGCCGTAGTTGGTCCACAATTTCACGTTCTGGAAGGCGAGAGTGATCGTGGCTCCCTGCACCGTGTTGTGCAGGCCATTGAGGAAGCGCTGCGGCACGTCGAGGCTGGCCGACACCTCGCGCAGGCGCACGAAATCACCCGGCTGGATGAACGCCTCGTAGACGTCGTTGACGGTGGCCGCCTGGCCGCTCACGGTGACGAACGCAGGATTGCCCGGCGTGTCATCGCCGTAGCGGCGCAGGTAGTCGTAGCGCGACAGCACCGTCTTGTCGAGCCGGCGGTTGGAGCGCACGAGCTGCGTCTCGCGGAAGAACTCCGTGTTGTTGAAGACCTTGAAGTTGCGCTTCGCGTCCAGCAGGGCGCTGATCCGAAGGCTCTTCATGATCGTGAAGGTATTGGCCAGGTTCCACTCGACCGTGGGGTACAGGTTCCCCATCGGGACGAGGGTATCCGAGACCACGACCTTGCTGTTGGCGACGTCGATCGACTCGATCTTCTTCGACATCCAGACGCCAAGCTGCTGGCCCACGACGGCCCGGTTGTGCTGGCCGTACAGGTTGAACGGCGGGAGTCCGCCCAGGCTGGTGAGCTCGTTGTGCAACGTGTTCGCACCGCCGCGGATGTCCCACTCCACCGGCGCCGTGCGGAGCGCGGTGACGTTGAGTGTCATCTCGAGGCCGCTGTTCAGCACCGCGCCGATGTTCGCCAGCGGATTGCTCGCGTATCCGAGCGAGGGCGCGATCGGCTTGGCGATGATCAGGTCGCGCGTCGTCTTGTGGAAGTAGGTCAGCTCGGTACTGACACGTTCATCCCAGAAGCTGGCGTCCGCACCCGCCTCGTACTCCGTGCCCCGCTCCGGCTTGAGGTTCGAATTGCCCGGGTTGCCCGGAATCGCCCCCGCGTTGGTCGTGCCGGTGATGTTGTAGGCCGCGGACACGAGCGTCGTCAAGGCGCTGCCCGGACGCGGCGAGCGGCCCGTGGTGCCATACGCCGTGCGAAGCCGCAGCGTGTTGATGTACGGCGTCAGTGGCGCGAAGAAGCGTTCCTCGGAGATGGTCCAGGTGGCACCGATCTTCGGCAGCACGAACGCCGGCGCCGACGAGCCGAAGGAGGAGTTCTTGTCCACGCGCACGCCAAGCTGCAGGAACGCGCGGTTCTCGTAGCCGAGCTGGAGCTGGCTCAGGTAGCCGAAGGTACGCTGCTCGGTGAAGTTGCTGCCGCCGGTGGTCGTGGCGGCGGCGTCGATCGAGTTGTTCGCGTTGGTCACGAACCCGAGTCCGCTCGCGAACACGGACTTGTTACGGGTGGAGATGACCTGGAGCCCGAACGAGAGGTTGCTCTCCCACGCGTCCTGCGCGCCGAACGTCCGGCGCAGGTTGCCGAGGTAGTCGAACGTGTACTGCTCCGCGCCTCGAGCCGT
Source organism: Gemmatimonadaceae bacterium (assembly GCA_035718985.1). Taxonomy (GTDB): domain Bacteria; phylum Gemmatimonadota; class Gemmatimonadetes; order Gemmatimonadales; family Gemmatimonadaceae; genus AG11. Next base: position 845 of record DASTGQ010000031.1, on the reverse strand, counting down.
CTGGTTGATGCTGCCGCCGTCGGTGGCGCCGCCATACCACGTGCTGTCGTTCTTCGGCGAGAAGTTCTGCTGCTCATCCTGCGCGTAGTCCATTCCGAGCGTGAAGCGGTTCGAGAACCACGAGAGCGGCAGGTACGTCGCCCCCAACGTCGTCGTCACGCGGTGGGTCAGCAGCTGGTGCTGGAGCGAGTTGATCGCGTTGTAGTGGCGGTTGAAGCCGTACCAGCCGTCGCGGCTCGGTGTGCCCGTCGTGTCGCGCGTCAACGGGGAGCCGAGCAGTGCCCCGCCGAGCCAGCCGTAGATGTTGTTGTCGTTGTTGGGGAGGTCCGTCTTGATCTGAGCGAGCCCGAAATCCGCCTGCATGGTGAGCTTCGGGCTGGGCACATAATTGAAGTTCGAGCGGATGCCGTAGCGCTCGAAGGCATTGTTGGGCAGCGTGCCCTGCGAATTCTGGTTGCTGAACGACAGGAAGTAGCCGTAGTTCTGACCGCCGCCGCGCCCGTCCCAGCCGACCTGCCGGTCGTGTCCCGTGCGGAATGCACCGACGCGGAGGAGCGGGTTGTCGTGCACCAAGGTACCCACCGCCTGCCCGCGGCAGAGCGGATTCACGCTGGTGGCAGCGACGAGCGCCGCCGTGCACGCGCCGTAGTTGTCGGGCGGCGTCCAGTCCTGGTTCAGCCGACCCTCCTCGAGGCGGACGGACTGCGTGAACTTGTTCGACCCCGGGCGCCCCTTCTTCGTGATGATCTGGATCACGCCCGCCGAGGCGTCGGCTCCGTACAGCGTCGCCGCGGCCGGTCCCTTCACCACCTCGATGCTCTCGATTTCGTCCGGGCTGAGGTCGT
>DASTGQ010000030.1:0-3598 GCA_035718985.1 Gemmatimonadaceae bacterium | reverse complement strand
AGCGCCTCCGCGCCGGCGGGCTCCACCGGCACGCCGAGCTTGCTCGCGGCGCGGACGGCGATCTCGCGGAGCTGCTCGGCGCCGTAGAAGTCGAGCCGCTCCTGGATCGGGAAGCGATCGCGCAGCGGGCTCGCGAGGAGCCCGGTGCGCGTGGTGGCGCCGACGAGCGTGAACCGCTCGAGCCGCATCTCCATGGTCTCGGCGCCGAGCCCCGCGCCGAGCACGACGTCGAAGCGGTAGTCCTCCATCGCCGGGTAGAGGGCCTCCTCGACGGCTGGCGTGAGGCGGTGGATCTCGTCGATGAAGAGGATGTCGCGCGGCGCGAGCGCGGTGAGCAGGCCCGCGAGGTCGCCCTTCTTCACCAGCGCCGGGCCGCTCGTGACGTGCAGGTTCACCTTCAGCTCGCGCGCGAGGATGTGCGCGAGCGAGGTCTTGCCGAGGCCCGGCGGCCCGCAGAGGAGCACGTGGTCGAGCGCCTCGCCGCGCCCGACCGCCGCGCGCGCGTAGACGCGGAAGTTCGCGACGAGCTTCTCCTGCCCGACGTACTCCTCGAACGTGGCCGGCCGGAGCGACTGCTCGAGGCGCTCCTCGCCGCCCGTCGCCTCGGCGGACACCTCTCGGATCGGGCGCGGCGCCATGCGAGGACGGTATCAAACGGGACTGACACCGCGCCCGCGCGCGTCAGCGGTCGACGAGCCGCTTCGGCACGGCGAGCGCGCCGAGCGCGCCGGCCACGAGCACCGCCGCCAGCACGATGAGGCCCGCGACGTCGGTGCCGGTCAGGTCCTTGAGCCAGCCCATGAGGTACGGGCTCGCGAACCCGGCGATGCTGCCGAACGAGTTGATCGCGGCGATGCCCGCCGCCGCGGCGACGCCGGTCAGGATCGCCGTCGGCATGCTCCAGAAGAGCGGCACGGACGACATGCCGCCGGCGGCGGCGAGGGTGAGCGCGGCGAGCGCGCCCGCGGTGAGGCGGAACCCGTGCGTGGAACGCGACATGGAGCTGGTCTCCAGGGACGTGAGTGCGCGTTCGGCCAACCGGCGCGAACGCAAATGAAACACGCCACGGCATCGCGGCGGTCGTGCACGCAATCGGGAGTGCTATGCGGTAAGGCTCGCGGCGAGCGGGGTGGGCGCTCGCGCGGCGGAGAACAGTACAGGAGCCCGGCGATTCGCGCCAGATGTTTTCTTGGCGCCAGTGACCGAGGTCGCCTTGCCCGGTGAGCTACGTCACGTCATAGCGCAGATGGCCGCCCACCACGTGCGCCGGCTCCGCCAGCACGTGCGGCGTGGCGTGGGTCGCGTCCGCGATGTGCACGACGTCGATGCCCAGCGAGACCAGTACGTCGGCAATGATCCGCCGATGACAGCGCCACCAGAGCACTTCGGCGCACATGATCACGGTGCGCAATCCGTACGCGATCATGAGGAGCTCCGTCAGCCCCTCCGCGAACTCCTCGCTCATCACGTGATCGGCGTAGCCGCGAAAGGCGGTGTGCCGCCATCCCACGTTCCGGCTCTCCGGCACCGGGCGCCTTCGCCCGCCGAGAGCGGGGATCCACACGTAGCCCAGTCCGTGTGACTCCAGCTCGGCGCGCAATGCCGGCTCGCCGAACTGCGGCAGTCGTCGCGAGCCGGGAAAACGGCGAACGTCGGCCACGACCTCGATCCCGTACGGCGCGAGCGCCTCGAGGAGCTCCGGGAAGGAGCGGGTGGAGTGGCCGATGGTGTAGACAGTGAGTGCGGACAACGACGAGTACCTCGGACCCTGTCCTGATGAAGTACCTGAACCAGCAGAGTGGCCCCACGAATGATCCGACGCTCCTTCCCGACGCACCGCTACCAACGGCCCTGCATCATGGGGCTTGGATGTCGGTCCAGGTACGAAGTACTCGCCGTTGCCTTTACCTGCCCCGCACGTACCGCGCGTACGCCTGCTGCGGCATGTCGAACACGCGGCCATCGTGCAGCGAGCGGACGAGCTTCGCGTACTCCGCGTGCGCCCAGACGAGCGGCATCGCTGCGCCGCTGGGCCGGCCGTTGAGCAGCTCGCGCTCGGGGATGTCAGCCGAATCCCATACCTGTTCGGGGAGCATGCCGCCATCGCTCGCCTGCGCGCGCATCACGCCAAGCAGGTGCACCGCCGTCTCGAGACGTCCGGCCGCCAGCTCGTAGTGCGCCCGCTCGCCGGCGAGCAGCGGCCATGGTCGCCCGATGCCGATCCCATCGAAGGCATCGCCATTCAACTGCTCGCCGTAGCCGTCGCCACTGTACCGGTACCACGCCGGTCCGGTCTCGGTGCGCGTCCGCAGCATGGCGTCGATCACCTTCACGGTGTTCACGATGCGCGGGTCGTCCGGCGCGCGAAGGCCGAAGCGCACCAGCGCCAGCGCGTCCACGCTCACCACTTCCTCGTACGGCGCCGCCGCTTCCGCCGGCGAGCGGTTGCGGAGCCGGATCATCCCCTCCGGCACGTCGTCGGCCTGGTCGTTCTCGGGTGGCGCGATGCGCACGTAGTAGCCGTCAACGCCGAGCTCGTGGGCGAGCCGCGTCCCGGTGACGTACGTCCGCTGATCGAGCTGGGTATTCCAGTCGTCCGCCGTGGCGTGGAACAGCTCCATCAGTGCGAACTCGCCAGCGCGCTCGGCAAACTCGGCGGCGATGAGCAGCGCCGTGATCTCGACAGCCATCGTGTAGGGCGAGTAGCCCCCGTTCTCCTCCCACCGATCCTGTCCCGTCACGGGACCGTTGCGCGTGAGGAAGCTCGCGGCGGCGCGGATCATCGGCCATGGCTCGATGTCGGCGAGCTGCTCCTCGCGGCGCAGGAGCTCGGCGAAGAGCACAGGGAACGCCACCTCGTCCATCTGCAGTCCGTGCCAGTACGGCGTGCCGTCGAGCCAGAGGTTCTGCGCCCAGCTGCCGTCGGCCTCCTGGGTGCTGATGAGGTAGCGCAGCGTGCGGCGCGCGAGCACGTCGTGCCCGAGCGCGATGAGCGCGCCCGCGCTGTTCACGAGGTCGCGCGGCCACACCAGGTGATAGCCGCCCAGCTCGTGGTCGCCGCGACTGTCGCCCCACGGCACGGACAGGCTGGCGATCATCGCGCCGGCCGCGCTCTTGTCCTCGTGCACCGCCAGCACGGCAGCGCTCGTGCGGTAGAGGTCCACCACGCTCTCCGGAAGCTCGATCCGCGGGCGCCGCCGCCGCTCGCGCAACGGTGCCGTGCGCGGCTCGTGCACCACGGTGCTGCCGTGGGCGTGCACCGCGAGCTCGCGTGCGGCCGTTCGACGCGACTCTTCCGGGGTGGTGAAGTGACCGGGTGAGGCCGGTCCGCGCGTGTGCTCGTGGAAGCGCGTCCACCCGCGCAGGTACGACGCGAGCACGCGATCGAACTGCGAGGCGAGCGTCATGCGCGTGCGCTGCGCCGCTTCAGCCGGCCCGCTGCCGAAGCCGAGCGCGATGACCACCTCGGCCTCCGTGGCGCTGCCGCGTGCCTGGTCGTGCAGCTCCACCTCGCCGGTAAGCGCCACGTTGCCGTTGCGCGCCTCGGAGTACAGCTCCGTGAGCCGGCCCGCCGCGTGCACCTGCCGCCAGCCGTCGT
>DASTGQ010000029.1:0-7702 GCA_035718985.1 Gemmatimonadaceae bacterium | reverse complement strand
GACCGCGACGCTCGAACGCCCGACACTGCTCTCCACGGTGAGCCTCACGGTGTACCCCGTGCGGAGCGACAGCGTTTCGCTGGTGTAGTCTGACGATCCGCCGATGGGATGCACCGCGAGGCGAAGCGTTCCCATGGCGCTGACATGCTGCGGGAGCAGCGGCACGGAGAGTGACCGACCCGCCGTCACCTGCGCGAGTCGCGCGGTTCGACCATCATGAAGCGCGAACACGACGATGTCCGACCAGTTGTGGTTCTCGATCTCGAGCACCGGGCTGTCGTCGGCGGCTGACGCGCTGGTGGCTGCGGTTCGGGGCGCCGAGCGGTGGGTGACGCAGCCGGTAATCATGCCGACGACGCCGAAGGTGAGCACGGCGGTGACGAGGCGGGATTGGCGCATGGGCACCTCACTTTCCTGCGAAATGGCTGCAGATAGAGTGCCCCCGCGCGGGCGCGTTCGCTAGGCGGCCGCTGGCCTCTCGCGCGGAAAGAGCCCGATGCCCTTCCGCACCGTCCAGCCTGTGGGGTCGAGCGAGCCGAGTCCCGCGAAGCGCTGGTCGGCCACCACGCCGGGTGCGCCGAGCTGCTCCCACAATGCCTGCGCCTTCTCCGGCATGAACGGGGCGAAGAGCACCGCCTGCCGCACGAGCTGGCGAATGAGCGAGGCGAGCACGTGGTCGAGGACGACGCGCCCCTCCTCGTCCCCGCGCTTCGCGAGGGCCCAGGGCTGCATGGTCTGCACGTACTCGTTGCCGCGAACCACGCATGCCATGGCGCGCTGCAGCGCCTCATGAAGCAGGAAGCCACGAGTGCCGTCCATCGCGGCGTGATACGCTTCGATATCCAGCGCATCGTAGCGATCGGCTTCATCCGACGGCCCCGCTGGGACCACGCCGCCGCGATACTTCTCCACCATCGCGATCACGCGGCTGGCGAGGTTGCCCCACGCGTTGGCGAGATCGGCATTGTAGCGCTCCTCGAACCGCTCCCACGAGAAGCTGCCGTCGGCGTCAAAGGGAATCTCCCGCAGCAGGAAGTAACGAAAGGCGTCCGCGCCGAAGCGGTCGATGGCCTCGTCGAGGTCGAGGCGCACGCCGGCCGACTTGCTGAAGCGCTCGCCGCCGAGCAGCACGAACCCGTGGCCCCACACGCGCTCGGGGAGCGGCAGCCCGGCCGACTTCAGCATCGCCGGCCAGATGATGGTGTGGAAGCGGGTGATGTCCTTGCCGACGACGTGGAGCTGTGCCGGCCACCGCGATGCCCACTGGCCCGAGGGAAAGCCCGTGGCGGTGAGATAGTTGGGCAGCGCGTCGAACCACACGTACGTGGTCTGCGGCTCGCCCGTGCTCAGCGGCCGCGGAAACGGGATGCCCCACTTGAGTCGCGACCGGCTGGCTGACACGTCCTCCAGTCCACGCTCGATGAGCGCCAGCATCTCGTTGCGCCGACTCTCGGGCTGCAGGAACTCGCGATGCTTCGTCAGGTGGTCACGGAGGAACTCGGTGTACCGACTCAGGCGGAAGAACCAGTTGCGCTCCTCCACCCACTCCAGCGTGCGAGTGGGATGCAGCACGCACTTGCCGTCCACGATCTCGGCGTCCTGCTTGAACGACTCGCAGCCGACACAGTACCAGCCCTCGTACGCCTTCTCGTAGAAGTCGTCCGGGTTGCGCTCGAAGATGCGCTCGATGAGCGCGCGCACACCCTCCTTGTGCATCGGGTCGGTGGTGCGGATGAACTGGTCGCGCGAGACGCCGAGCCGGTCCCACATCGCCGAGAAGGTGGCGGCGAGCGTGTCCACGAGCGCCTGCGGCGCGACGTCCTGCTGTGCCGCCGTCTGCTCGACCTTCTGCCCGTGCTCATCCATGCCGATGAGGAAGTGCACGTCGTCGCCGCGGAGGCGGCGGTAACGCGCGATGGCGTCGGCGCCGATCTTCTCGTAGGCGTGGCCGATGTGCGGCGCGCCGTTGGCGTAGTCGATTGCAGTAGTGAGGTAGTACCGGCTCACGAATTCTCCGTGCTGGAACCGCTTTCTCCGTCGCCGGGACCGCGGGAAGGCGTCGCGCCGTCACCGCCCGACGGGCGATTGCGCCGCCCGCCGCGGCGGCCGCGACGGCGAGGTGGACGACGTTCGCTGTCTTCGGCCGCGGGCGGCTCGGCCGGTGCCGTCTGCTGTTGCGGCTGTTGTTGGTGTTGCTGTTGCTGTTGCCGTGGCGCCGAACGCCTCGGCGGCGGGGCGGGGGGCAGATGGGCGATCGGGTGCTCGCCCGTCATGCGCAGCTCGATGTCCACGAGGTCGAGTGAGTCGTCCGATGACGACTCGGCAAGCGGCCGTGGCATCTCCTGCGCGGCGGCCTCGAGGGCCATGGCGAGTGGATCCTCCGCGGCGGTGAGCTCCTCGCGGAAGGCGACGAGGGGGAGAACGCGCACCTCGCCGTCGATGCCCCGGAGGGTGACGCGCTCACGGAAGATGTCGTTGGCGATCACCTTCTCCTCACCGCGGGACGTGCGCACCACCTTGCCTTCCTTGGGATACTTGCGCCGGCTCTCGACGTAGAACTCGTGCTCGTAGCGCAGGCAGCACATCAGGCGACCGCACGCCCCCGAGATCTGCGACGGATTGAGCGAGAGCCGCTGGTCCTTGGCGACGCCGAGGTTCACGGGGCGCAGCTCCGGAAGCCACGAGGCGGAGCAGTACTGTCGACCGCAGCGGCCGACGCCGTCGAGGCGCTTCGCTTCGTCGCGCACGCCGATCTGCTTGAGCTCGATGCGCGTGCGGAAGGTGGACGCGAGCTCGCGCACCAGCGTGCGGAAGTCGACGCGCTTCTCGGCGGTGAAGTAGAAGGTGAGCTTCTTCCGGTCCCACTGCCATTCGGCGTCGGTGACCTTCATGACGAGAGCGTTGGCCTTCACCCGCTCGGTTGCCTTGCGGCGTGCGTCTTCGTCGCTGGCGCGCACTTCGTCGTGGCGCATCGCCTCTTCCGGGGACGCAATGCGACGTGCCGCACGAGCGGGGGGCGCTCCGGCAAGACCATGCGGCACGCGCGCCGAGCGGCGCTCCGCCTCCTCGCCCGTGGAGACGACACGGCCGAAGTCCTCGCCCCGGTCGGCGTCCACGATGACGGCCGCCCCGGTGGGCGGCGCGTCACCGGACTCCCAGAGGAAGAACTCCTTGCGGTTGCCCTTGAACCCGACCTCGATCAGCGACGGCACATTATTCGGCGAACTGCCCCATCCGCAGGTACTTCTCGCGGCGCCGGCGAACGAGCTTGTCCGGCTTGAGGCCGCGGAGCTCGTCGAGCTGACGGAGAAGGGTTTCCTGGAGCGCCTTGGCTGCCGCATCGTGATCGGCGTGCGCGCCACCTGGCGGCTCGGGGATGATCTCGTCGATCACGCGAAGCTCATACAGATCAGGCGCCGTGATGCGCAGCGCGCTGGCAGCGCGCTCGCGATTCTCCAGGCGGCCGTCCTTCCACAGGATGGCCGCGGCGCCTTCCACGCTGATGACGGAGTAGACCGCGTTCTCCATCATGTTCACCCGGTCGGCGACGCCGAGCGCCAGCGCGCCGCCCGAACCGCCCTCGCCGATGACGGTGGCGATGATCGGCGTCTCGAGCCGGCTCATCTCGAACAGGTTGCGCGCAATCGCCTCGCTCTGGCCGCGCTCCTCGGCGCCAAGTCCGGGCCACGCACCTGGTGTGTCGATGAAGGTGATCACGGGCACGTGGAACTTCTCGGCGAGCTTCATCAGGCGGAGCGCCTTCCGGTAGCCCTCCGGGTGCGGCATGCCGAAGTTGCGGCGCAGGTTCTCCTTGGTGTCGCGGCCGCGCTGGTGGCCGATCACCATCACGGTCTCACCGTCCAGCCGCGCCCACCCGCCGATGATGGCTGCGTCCTCACGGAAGGCACGGTCACCGTGCAGCTCGATGAAGTCGGTGAAGCAGAGGTGCAGGTAATCCTCGGTGAGCGGCCGCTTGTTGCTGCGCGCCACCTGCACGCGCTGGAGCGGCGTGAGCGTGCGGTAGATCTCCTCCCGCAGCTCGACGAGGTTCTGCTCGAGCGAGGCGATCTCCGTCGCCACGTCGAGCTGGCGCTCGTCGGCGAGGCGCTTGAGGTCGTCGATCTGCTTTTCGAGCTCGAAGATCGGCTTCTCGAATTCCAGGGTCGCAGTGGCCATCCGTTGTCAGCTCCCGCGGACGAGGCGGACGCGCTCGGTGCCGAGCAGCGCCCGCAGGTCGGTCAGCGCGGCCTGGGTGGCCGCGAGTCTGAGTGAGCGCGACTTGAGTCGCGCCCGGGTGCCATTGCCATCGTTCCAGCCCAGCTCGAGCGGCGGTGCCCCCGAATGCGAGGTAGCGTGTGCGTCCACCACCGCCCGCACGTCGGACATCGCTCCTGGCGAGAGTGCCTCGCCCAGCGCCAGCTCGATGGAGATGGACACCTGTCCATTGAGCCGAAGCTCGGCGAACGGTGTCACCGACTCCACGATGAACGTCGGGCTGTCCGCGTCCTGGTCACGCCTCGAGTAGCCACCCTTCATGAGGATGGGCACGTCGGTGCGGACCCGGTCGGCCAGCAGCCCCCAGCTCTCGGGGAAGACCAGCACCTCGGAAGATCCAGAAAAATCCTCCACTGTCAACCGGGCGAACTCGGCCCCGGAGCGCTTGCTGATCTGGCGCTTGATGGCCGTGACCACCACGCCGAGCGCCAGGGGCTCCGGCGTCCAGCGACCGAGCTGGCTCACCGTATGGGTGGCGAACAGCTCGCACTCCATGCGGTACGGCTCCAGCGGGTGGCCGCTGATGTAGAAGCCGAGGATCTCCTTCTCGCGGGTGAGCCGCTCGGACTCGGCCATCGGCGCCACGTTGGGGAGGGTGCGCGGGGCGTGCGCCGCTGCGCCGCCCTCGGCCGGCCCGCCGAACAGCGAGACCTGGCCCATCGCCTTCTCCTGCTGCTTGAGCGAGGCCTCCTGCATCGCCGAGTCGAGCCCATGCCAGTACTGCGCGCGATGGCCGCCGAGACCGTCGAGCGCACCGGAGGCGATGAGCGCCTCGAACACGCGCTTGTTGCAGGCCCGCAGGTCCACCCGGTCCGTGAAGTCGAAGAAGCTGGCGAACGGCTTCTCGTTCCGCGCGGCGAGGATGGAATCGATGGCGCCGCGTCCCACGTTGCGGATGGCGCCAAGGCCGAAGCGGATCCGCTTCTCGTCGAGCACGGTGAACTTGTAGTTCGACTCGTTGACGTCGGGGGGCAGCACCTCGATGCCGAGCTCGCGCGCCTCGTTGATGAACTTCACCACCGAGTCCGTGTCGCCGATGGACGACGACAGGATGGCCGCCATGAAGTCGGCGGGGAAGTGCGCCTTGAGCCACGCCGTGTGGAACGAGACGACCGAGTACGCGACCGAATGCGACTTGTTGAAGCCGTAGCGGCCGAACGTCTCGATCTGGCCGGCGAGCTCCTCGATGATGCGCCGGTCGTACCCGCGGGCGACGGACTTCTCGATGAACTTGCCCAGCTCCGCCTTGATGAGCTCCGCGTCCTTCTTCCCCACCGCCTTGCGCAGCACGTCGGCTTCGGCGAGCGAGATGCCCGCGAGCGTCTGCGCGATTCGCATCACCTGCTCCTGATAGGTGATGACGCCGTAGGTGGGTTCGAGGATGGGCTGCAGCTCGGGGAGCGCGTAGCTCACCGGCTCCTCGCCGCGCTTGCGACGCTGGTAGACCTTGTGCATCCCGGCGTCGAGCGGGCCGGGGCGCATGAGGGCATTGCTCGCCACGAGGTCGTCGAAGCGGTCGCAACGCATGGAGCGCAGCATGTCGGTGGCGAGCGCCGACTCGAACTGGAACACGCCGGTGGTCCGTCCCGCGCGGAGCATCTGGTACGTCGGCGGATCCGCGAAGTCGATCGCGTTCAGGTCGGGGCGCGAGCCGGTGCGACGTTCGATGTTGTCGAGCGCGTCGCGGATCACCGTCAGCGTCGTGAGGCCGAGGAAGTCCATCTTCAACATGCCTGCCTTCTCGAGGCAGTTCATGTCGTACTGCGTGACGGTGACGGTCTCCTCGTTCCCCGCTCCGGCGCCCTTGCTGTTCACCGTGAGAATCGGGACGTAGTCGTCCAGCGGTCCGGGCGCGATGACGACGCCGGCTGCGTGCACACCCGTGTGGCGCGACAGCCCCTCGAGCGACGTGGCGTAGTCGAGGAGCGTGCGATAGCGCTGGTCGCTGGCGTACACCTTCTTGATCTCCGGCACCTGCTCGATGGCCTCGGCCACCGTGAGCGAGAAGGCGGGACCGTTCGGGATCAGCTTCGCCAGCGCGTCGGTCTCCGCCGGCGTGAAGCCGAGCGTGCGGCCGACGTCCTTGATCGCCGCGCGGGACTTCATCGTCCCGAAGGTGACGATCTGGCCGACGGACTCCTTGCCGTACTTCTGCCGCACGTACTCGATGACCTCGCCGCGCCGCTCGAAGCAGAAGTCGACGTCGATGTCGGGCATCGAGACGCGCTCCGGGTTCAGGAAGCGCTCGAACAGCAGGTCGTACTTGAGCGGGCAGACGTCGGTGATCTTCAGGGCGTAGGCGACGAGGGAGCCCGCCGCCGAGCCGCGGCCCGGCCCGACGGGAATGTCACGGTCGCGCGCCGCCTTGATGAAGTCGTAGACGATGAGGAAGTAGCCGGCGTAGCCCGTCTTGGTGATGACGCCGAGCTCGTAGTCGAGCCGGTCCATGACTTCCGCCGACGGTTCCGGCCCGTAGCGCTCCCTCGCGCCCTCGGTGGCGAGCCGCACGAGCAGCTCGTTCTCCGACTTCACCTCGGGGGGCAGCGGGAACGACGGGACGTAGTACTTCTTCTCGAAGGCGAAGCCCGCCTCGTCGGCGATCTTCAGCGTGTTCTCGAGGACTTCCGGGTTCTTCGGGAAGCGCTCGCGCATCTCCGGGGCGCTCTTGAAGTAGAGCCCCCGGTCGTAGTGCATCCGGTTCTGGTCCGTGAAGTCCTTGCCGAGGCCGATGCAGAGCAGCACGTCGTGCGCAGAATGGTCGTCGGCCGTCAGGAAGTGCGCGTCGTTGGTGGCGATGACGGGCAGCCCGAGCTCCTTGCCGAGGGCCAGGACGGCGGCGTTGTGCTTCGCCTGGCCTTCCGAGTCGTGCGCCTGGACCTCGAGGTAGTAGCGATCCTTGAAGACGTCGGCGTACCACGATGCAGCCTCGCGCGCTCCGTCCTCGTCGCCCACTTCGAGCTTCTGCGCGATCTCGCCCGCCAGGCACGCCGAGCTGACGATGAGCCCCTCGCTGTACTTCGCGAGCAGCTCGCGGTCGACGCGTGGCTTGGAGTAGAAGCCCTCGGTGTAGGCGAGAGAGGAGAGCTTGACGAGGTTGCGGTAGCCCGTGAGGTCGCGGGCGAGGAGCACGAGGTGGTAGTACGGCTTGGCGCCCGGTGTGGCGCGCCCCTTCACGCGGCGATCACCCGGGGCGACGTACGCCTCCATGCCGATGATCGGCTTGAGCTTCGCCTTCTTCGCCTTCTCCTGGAACTCCCACGCGGCGTGGAGGTTTCCGTGATCCGTGATCGCCAGCGCCGGCTGCTCGAGCTCGATCGCCCTGGCGATCAGGTCGTCGATGCGGTTGGCGCCGTCGAGGAGGGAGTACTCCGAGTGGCAGTGGAGATGAACGAAGGACATCTTAGGAAGAATAGCGACCCCGACCCCT
>DASTGQ010000028.1:0-5705 GCA_035718985.1 Gemmatimonadaceae bacterium | reverse complement strand
ATCACTTCAGGTGGCCGGCCGCGAAATATTCTATGCGGACAGTCACTTCGAAGGCGAGGCCGATCGTGGGGGATGGCAACGCTCGGAGTCGAGAGGGCGGCGCGGATACATTGGGAAAACCCGAAGCGATTCGCCAGTTCGCCCGTCCCGTTCCACGGTCCGCGGTTCCCAGGCGGCCGTGCGGAGCGAACATATAGGAATGCTCCGAAGTGAGGCGACGGTCCGCCGCTTCCAGCCGCCTTGACGCGCCGGCCAGCGCCTCAGGTGACGCTGTCACATAGGAAAAACCCGAAGGAATCGGCCGTTCTCGAGCTCCCGAGCGGGATGATCCGCCGAAGGACCGAGATGACAAGACGGACATATCGGATTTTCCCGAAGCGATTCGACGTAAGTGGCCGGACATATCGGCTTTTCCCGAAGCGATTCGACGGAACTGGCCGGACATATCGGAAAATCCCGAAGTGTTTCACGTCGTCGCCGCGGATATTCCATCCGGATGCCCTCATACTTCGGGAAATTCCGATATGATGTGCCGTTTTCCTCCCCGCGACCGGCTCGGCATGGCGATCAGGCGTCGTTGTCGAGCAAACACTTCGGTTTGTTCCGATATGATCGAACACCGCGCGACTCGGAGGCGCCTCGTCAGGACACGGAGGCGGCGTTCCGCGCACGACACTTCGGGAAATGCCGATATGATTCGTCGTCGCTGACCTCCGAGGGAGCACGTGGCGCCGGGCCGGGTGCCTGCAACGACGAATACTTCGGGAAATTCCGATACGAAGGGCGCAAACGGCACGGACACTTCGGGAAACACCTATATGTGTGTACGCCGCTCCGACGAACGCCGGGCCCCTCAGTCGAAGGGGAATACGGATCGTACGGAGACGAGCACGGATGAGACGGATCGCTCCGTGAGCGCGATCCTTCCCTGGGGCACGGAGGGTTCCGAGGCCGGTCCACGTTCCTTCCGTTCTTTAGGGGGTGCAGGGGCTGGCCTCCGCGCGCGGAGCCTGGCGGCTCCATGGAGCCGATCCATCTCATCCGTGCTCGTATCCGTACGATGGCAGTTATCCCTTCGACTGAGGCGCCAGGCCGTGAGCGGCCAGACGTGCCGACTGGGTGGCTGGGGCAGTCATGGTGCTGCGCGCCGCGAACAGGTGCTGTGCCAGCGAACCCGAACGGGCCTACCCCGAATTCCGAATCGCCTCCGCCATCACCGGATCCACCTCGGAGGGCGCCTCCGCAACCGCCCGTCTGGAGCAGCGCTCGTCATACGGCAAGGTCGCGATGCTCGCCCAAGGCACACTGCCCCACTCGCCACACTGTGATGCGTCCGGCGCCGATGCGGCCATGCGTGAACGCAACCCCCACAGCGACGCGGCGGTGGCGTTCCACGGCGGACTAGAAGAAAGATCCAAGAAACGCGGCCGCATCCTCGGAGATGCCAACGATCTTGTCTGTTGCCTGCCGATAGAGCTTGACATTGAGCTCGGATTCGGGCCGACCGTCGCCCCAGGTCGTAAAGGGCTTGAGTTCTCGCCGGCCGCACGCGCGGCTGGCCAGCGCGGTCCGCCTGACAACGATGCTCACGCGCGGGGTCTGCCGTGCGACGTTGTCCAACTTGGGCACCGGCGCGCAGGAGACAACGATGCCACGTGCCACGAGGCCCTGGCCCCCTTCGTTCTCGCTCGCGAACACGAACACCTGATCGTCAACGCTGATCGACTTGCCGCCATACATCGTCTTCTGCGAGGGAAAGGCGAATACCTGCTGGTGAGGATCGTCGATCTGCGCCTTGATCGCGAACGGCACGGCGCACCTCGGTCTGTTGAGCACACGTGGACAGTGAGCCTCGCAGCCTGACGGCCGCGCTGCCTGGATTCATGACCCCAGCCTTGGTGCGGTATAACGCCGAAGCTCACCTGCGGGCGGTCCAATGATCGTCGCGGAAGGCGCCTTCCGCAAATGCCCGTCACGTGCAGCGACAGTTATGCTGCTGGACCTCGCGTCCGGCGAAGACCACGACGGATGCGCCAGCGCATGATCGGCAAGATCAGCAGGGCAAACGTATGCTCCAGCCACGGCACTCGACGGCCGCGGAACGAGATCACCAAATCCGCCGAGACCCCCATCGGTGGTCTCTGTTGCAGGTCTCGCGAGACCCGCTCGTCATGCATAATCATTTATTGCATCCTAACTGGAAATTCTCCTGCAAAACCTTCCCCCCATCCCCGCTCACCGCTCCGCATAAGTCCCACGCGTCCAACCGCTATCGACAAGAAGCGTTCGTGAGTGCCTTAATCGCCTGGCTGGGAAAGTCGCGATCCACAAGGCCGGCTCGGACTCGGACCCGCCAGTCTGCCCCCTCTCCATCTCACGGTCAAGCTGACGCGCCCTGCCGCGACACGATCCTCCCGGTTCCTCAGGCGAGCGGCCCGCCCCCACCGCCCCTCCCGGCACGGATTTCCCATGACTCTGCCCGCAATGGCCAACCTACGAAGACACTCAGCATGAAAGACCTGAAGGACCTCACCGTCGTCATCACCGGCGCCAGCTCCGGCATCGGCGCCGAGCTCGCACTGCAACTCGCCACCCGGGATGCACGCGTCACCGTCGTCGCCCGGCGTGAGGACGCGCTGCGTGACGTCACGAAGCGCTGCGGCAGCGAGGCGCTCCCCATCGTCGCCGACGTCACCCGGCGTGACGAGGTGCAACGTGTCGTCCGCGAAGCCATCGCCCGCTTCGGTCATGTGGACGTGTGGGTCAACAACGTCGGCCGCGGCATCACCCGCATGCCCTCCGAGCTGCGCGACGAGGATGTGGACGACATGATCCGCGTCAACGTCATGTCGGCCCTCTACGGCATGCAGGAGATCCTGCCGCACTTCCGCGAGCGCGGGCGCGGCCAGATAGTCAACGTCTCGTCCATGCTCGGTCGGCTGCCCTTCGCCACCATGCGCTCGGCCTACAACGGCGCCAAGCACTTCCTCAACGCCATCACCACCAACTTCCGCGACGAGCTGAAGCAGACGGCGCCGGGCATCGAGGTCACGCTGGTCTCGCCGGGCGTGGTGCGCACCGACTTCGGCCGCAACGCACTCCACGGCGGCATGGACTCGCGCCAGCTCCCGGAGTCGCAGAGCGTGGAGGAGGTGGCCGCGGTGATCGTGTGGGCCATCCGCACCGGCAAGCCTGACGTCTACACCCGCGTCGGCGCGAAGCAGCGCGTCATCGATTACTTCTCGCGCGTGGGCGAAGACCCGGAGCTGGCCAGCACCTCGTAGTGCGTCACGAACGGCTCCCGCTCCAGACGGTACTCGTCGTCGTCCGCGATCATCGGCCTGTACCATAGAAGCTGACGCTCGTCTCGCCGAAGCGCACGACTCTCGCGCCTGGCGGCAGCGCGTGTGTCGTCGCGTGCTCGGCGACGAGGATCGCGGAGAAGCGGGTGCGCTGCCACGTCTCGATCACGCGATCCAGCATCCGCGACTCATAGGGCGGGTCGACGAAGGTGATGTCGTAGCTGCCTGCCTGGAGCGCGGCGGCAAAGGGGAGCGCGTCCTTCTTGAAGACGCGCGTCCGATCCCGTGCGCGGAGCAGCACGATGTTCGCCTTGAGCGCATGCAGGCTCGAGGGGCGCATCTCGACGAAGTCCGCCGTGGCCGCACCGCGTGACAGCGCCTCGAGCCCGAGCGCGCCGGTGCCGGCAAAGAGATCCAGGATGCGGGCGTTCGCCAGTACGTCTCGCAGACGGTCCAGCATCCCCGCGCGCACGAGCTCCGCCGTGGGGCGGACGCGGGAATCATTGGGCGACTCGAGGTCCCGGCCCGCGAACTTCCCGCCGACGATCCTCATGTGGCCGGTGTGACGGTGGTGATGCGGCAGACCAGGAGCATGCGAACCCTCGAAAGCAGATTGCCGGGCTAGCGACCCCGCCCCGTGAACTGGAACACGTAGCTTGCCTTCACGAAGAACGAATCGCTCGTCCGCTTCAGTCGCTGGAACGCGAGCGGATCCTCCTCCGTCATGCTCCCGCCGTAGCCGACGAAGAACACCGTGCCCGGCGCCGGCCGGTACGAGAAGAGCCAGTCCGTCCGCAGGATGTTGCTGGACGTCGCCGTGGAGGGGCCCGATGCGAGCAGGATCACCGAGCCGGTGCGCGGATCCACCAGCGCCTCGCGCCGCGTGGCGGTGTACTGCGACACGACCCGCACGAAGATCGGCCGCGCGAGCTGGTACTCCACCCGCAGCCGCGGGATGCGCGCGAACGCCGAGCGCTGGCCGTCCGACCGCCGCGTGAACGACGTCGCCTGATATGTGGTGCTCACCCGCAGCCGATCGCTCGGCCGCAGGTCAAGCGACGCATTGTAGTCCAGCCGTCGCACACGCGACGTCTCGAGGAAGTCGACGTCGTTCCCCACGTTGGTGGAGACGCTCGCGCTCAGCTTCTGGAACTGGGGCGTGGCGACGCTGAAGGTGGTCGTACCGACCGCGATGCGGTCCGACGGGGTGAACGCGCCGCCATAGCTGCGGTAGTCGGCCGGATCGAACGCGTAGCTCCCGATCTTCGGCGTCATCCCCACGCTCCATCCGCCGCGCAGGGTGAGCTGCATCTGCGCCGACGCCGCGTCCTCGAGCAGCGAGCGGGCGTGCAGGAAGTCGTCGTACCGCCAGATCGCGTTCTCGCTGAGGAACACGTTGAACCGCTCGGCGAGCGCGCCCGGCCCGCCGTACCAGGTGAACCGGTTCGAGGCGTTCGGCTTCACGTATCCCACGCGGGGCAGGAACCCGTTGTCGGTGCGGAAGTCGGGATGGATTCCGAGCACGTTGTAATGGAATCCCCACGCACGGCTGGTGGCGTCGACCACCGCCTCCCACATCGGCCCCGTCGTGGACACGCCGTTGTCGGTCGTCGCGCTCTGCACTGCCTGGAGCTGCGCGTAGTAGATGCGCCCGAAGACGATCTTCGTGTCCATCCCGACGACGTTGTTGTTGCGCCCCTCGCCCGTGCGGCCGCTGTAGAGCAGCCCCACCTGCGACTGCTCGCCGATCGCCTGGCGCAGGCGCATGATGTCCACGAGCCGCCCCTGGTCGCGTGCCGAAAGGAGTGCGACGTCCGCGCGCCCGAGCTTGCCGGTCAGCTTCCCCGCCGCATCGGGCTGGACGATGGTGCGCGTGTACACGAGCTGGTTGGGGACGTTGAACTGGTCGAGCGCCTCCACGAAGAAGGGCCGCTTCTCCGGATAGAAGAGCGCGAACCGCTCGTCGGCGGCCACCTGCGTCGCGTCGGCCTCCACCTGCGAGAAATCCGGCTTGATGGCGCCGTTGAGGACGAAGTTGCTCCCCATCGCCCAGCGCACGTTGCCGCCGAGCTGCGGGTTGGAGGAATACGACCACCGGTCCAGCGTCGGCGCGCAGCAGGCGGCGCCGCGGGTGGTGTTGGTGAGCTCGGGGTTGAGCTCCACGTTCTGGCCGTGGACCATCCCCGTGAGTCCGGTGAGCGTCCCCGACTGCGAGATGAACGACGCCGATGCCTTTCGCGCAGGCGTCCACGTCTCCTCGTAGCCGTTGCGCTGGACGTGCCGATCGAGCTGCAGCCCCCACGTCTGCGGCATCGACGCTGGATACCGAAGGGTAGCAAAGGGAATTCGTACCTCTACCTCGTACCCCCACGCGGTGACGCGGCCGCGCGAGTCCCAGCGGAA